>JBOGYN010000701.1:0-2168 GCA_050696855.1 Solirubrobacteraceae bacterium
CCCAGAAATTCGCGCACCCTTCGCGTCGCTGGACGAGCGAGCGCCGCATCGACCCCGGAAGCGTTGAACACTCCCAACGCGGGCACGACCACCAGATCAAAATCGCGGACACCCTGCTCCAACAACAGGTGCTCGATCGGGACCGTAAAACCACGATGAGTCACAGCAGACCTGCCGACACCGGTGATCAGCGTCTCGATCTCTGAGATGCCGGGATCTACCGTCTTCCGGAGCACCTCGGCGACATCCAGGACGTCAAGCACACGGGTCAGAGCCGAGTCAAACGCGCCCGGCACCGCGATCACGCCAATCCGCAGGCGCCGAAGCTACCGCACCCGCCCGCATCGACACCTGGCGTCGTTACTCTCGGGCGCTCTCCAGCTGACCGCGGATCCCATCGCGCAGCTGAAGCAAACCCGCGCGCGCACGACGCTTGACCGCGGCGAGCGGCAGCTCAAACCTTTTCGCCACCCCCGTCTGGGTACAGCCGCCAAAGACCGCCAGCTCGATGATCTGGCGCTGATCTCCGGGCAGCGCCCCTAACGCATCCCGGATCCTCTGCGCTTCCCGACCCGCAGGCAACGCTTGGACGCGTCTGAAAACCCCGGGCGGACCGCGAAGGCATGTGAACCTTCGCGGCCAGCTGTCTTCGCTCACTCGCAGACAGCTCGCGCACGACCTCGATCGCGCGTTCTCGCACCATGCCCGTCAACCACGCTGGAACCGATCCGTGCTGAGAGTCAAAACCCCCGGCGTCCCACCACAACTGCAAAAAATTGAGCACGACCTGAGCCGTCTCAAGGTTCACGGCGACGAGACAGCCGCTCCGCGAGGGCAAGCAGCAGTCCGTCGACGCGGACGACATTTGCTCGGTCGCCGACACGCAGCAAGCGACCGACCCGTCGAAGCGGAAGTCCGCTCGGAGGTCGTGCAGAATGTCGCTCGTGAGCAGGACCAGGCACGTCGTCACGAGGCCGACATGCCGCCGCTCCGCAATCGAGAAGCGACAGTGATCGGGCTCGGTCACCTCCTGAACCCGCACGTGCGGCCGGAACGGCACTGGCGGTTTCGCCGTGGCCCCGCTCGGCGTGCGGTGCGCAGCGTTGCTGCGATTGGTTCCGTCGTCGCCGCGCGGGTCATGTACAGGCCGTGGGCGCCGGGCGCGGAGGCCGGCACTGAGCGCTGCATCGCTGAGGTGCATCCGAAGCGCACGATGTACCCGACCGCTCTTGAACCCCGAGCGAGCGTTCCCCGACCGCCGGGAGCCGACGGCGTTAGCTCAGCGCGTCGGCGGCTTGGCGTTGTCCCCGCGCTTCTCCATGTTGAAGATGGTCTGCGGGAGCTTCGGCAGGGTTCCGGGCGCCGGGATCTTCGGCTTCGGCTGGGGGGCCGGTTGGCTCTTGGGATCTGGCGTCGCCATGACCTAGGAGGCTAGCGCGGCGGCCAGCGCCAGTCCAAGCGTCTCGATGACCAACGCTACGAGCGATCCCGCGAACCACTGGGTCAGCTTGTCGACGACGGCGGTGTTCTCCACGCGGCGCTCGTCGAAAGCGTCGGCCAGCGCGAGGTCGATCCCTGGCTGCTCCAGGACCTCATTCTTGAACAGCTCCTGGTACGCCTGGCTGGCCTTGATGCTGAACCCAAGCTCCCGGGGGCGAAGCAGGTTGACGGTGCAGACGAGGACGCCAACTGCACCAGCAACCCCGAGGTAGGCCGCCACGATCTGAGGCGGGCCATGCGGGTAGTTGTGCCGGAACACAGCGTGCGCAAGCAGCGATGGGACAACGGCTCCAGCCGCGAGGATCGCCGAAGCTCTGCCGCGAACCTCGGAGACCTGGCGCTCCTGCTCAGCCAGTGCCTCGACTCCGAGCGTGTAGATCCGTTCCTCGAAGTCAGCCATTGCCGGCAGGATGGCTCAGTCGCCGGACGGGTTGCATGCCTCGCACGGTTTGGTAGCGCCGGCTGGTAGCGCCGACCGAATCACCTCGTGTCCTCGCGGTTCGCCAAAAGAAAAACCCTCCAATGTGGAGGGCTTTTGTGCGAAGCGGCTGAAGGGACTCGAACCCTCGACCTTCTGCATGGCAAGCAGACGCTCTAGCCAACTGAGCTACAGCCGCGCGGGCGCCGAGTATAGCCCGCGACGGCTAGCTCAGGACGCCCTTGATGAG
>JBOGYN010000702.1:0-1754 GCA_050696855.1 Solirubrobacteraceae bacterium
ACGCCGGCCTGCTGGCCGCGGTCACGACCGGCTCGGGACGCTGGGACCGCTATGAGCTCACGCGGGCCATGATCAGCGCCGGCGATCCGCTGGCCGTCCTGCTCCTCAAGCTCACTGACCGCTATGAGCCGTGGCTGCGCGCGCGCCCGCTTCGCCTCCTCCGCGCCGCCAGCAAGCGCGTGCGAAAGAGCGGCTGATGGCGCGCGTTCTGCTCGTGCACCAGCCGATCGACGGAGGTGTGGGACGGCACCTGGCCGACCTCTGGCGGGGGCTGACCACGCTCGGGCACGAGGTCGCGCTCTGCGGACCCGAGCCGCTGGCGGGCGTGCCCACTGACGCACACGTCCCGCTCGAGCTTACCCGCGCGGTGGATCCTCGCCGTGACGCGGCGGCCCTGCGGCGCTACGGCCGCGTGCTGCGCTCGGTAGCCCCAGAGCTTGTCCACGCCCACAGCTCCAAGGCGGGGGCGATCGCCCGCGTGGCTCGAGGCTTCCAGCCTCGCGTGCCGGTCGTCTATACCCCACACGGCTACGCCTTCGCCGGGTTCTTCGAGCGCGCCGCCGAGCGGCGCCTGTATCGCGGCGTCGAGCAGGCGCTCGCTCCGCTCGCCAGCACCGTCCTCTGCGTGTGCGAGGCCGAGGCTCGGCTGGCGCGCGCGGTCGGCCCCGCACACCGAGTGCGCGTAGTTCACAACGGCGTGGAGATCCCAGTCGCCCCCACCATCGATCCGCGCATGGAGAATCTGCGGCATGCTGGTCCCGTCGTCTGCACCCTTACCCAGTTGCGCCCTGGCAAGGGTCTGGAGACGCTCCTCGACTCGGTGCCGGAGGTGCTCGCGGGCTGTCCAACCGCCCAATTCGCGATCTGGGGCGACGGCCCCGAGCTTGGGGCGCTGGGCGAGCGGGCACGAAGCCTGGGGATCGCCACCTGCGTCCACTTCCTTGGCTCGACCTCTGATTCCGCGAGCGTGCTCCAGGGCGCGGACGTGTTCGTGCTTCCTTCATGGGCGGAGGCCTTTCCGTACGTGATCCTTGAGGCGATGGCTAGCGCCCGAGCGATCGTGGCCACCGACGTGGGCGGAATCGGCGAGGCTTTGGGCGCCGACGCGGCCGGGCTGCTGGTCCCCGCCGGCGCCGCAGCGCCTCTGGCGCAAGCGCTGCTCGAGTTGCTCGGCGACCGCCGCCGCGCGGAACAGCTCGCCGGCGCGGCGCTGCGAGCGGTGCAGGAGCGGTTCACCACTCAGCGGATGGTGGCTGGTGTGGCTGAGATCTATGCCCAGCGTTCGGGCGGTAGCTCCCCCGGCCGCTAGATCATCCGTCCAGACCGGCCGCGGATGGTGGCGGCCGTCCCCGGCAGCGCCGAGGGAAGGCTGTGAGCAGGGGAAGACTCATCTCGGCCAGTCTGGTCACTTCGGCGCTTCTGCTCGCCCCGGTCCCGGCTCAGGCCACCACGCGACCCCTGCTCGGGCACCTCTTGCCGGTCCAGTACGGCCAGCACACGCACCACCGCAAGCTGCGCGCCCACGGGCAGCACCCCCACCCCGTCAAGCGCGCGCTGCCGATCGCCAGGATCGCCGGCGGCCCGCGTCCGGCCCGCCGCGGGCAGCGGGTGCCAGCTCCCGCGGCTCCGGTTTCGGGGAGGACGTTTTATGTGTCGGTGTCGGGTTCGGATTCGAATTCGGGGACGAGTCCGGGTCAGGCTTGGCAGACGGTGGGGCGGGTCAACCGGGCGTCGTTGGCGCCGGGGGACGGGGT
>JBOGYN010000703.1:0-5164 GCA_050696855.1 Solirubrobacteraceae bacterium
ACTCGCGGACGCGGCGCAGCGCCCACCCCACGGCGAGCGGCGCCCGGGGATGGGGACTCGTGATCAGCGCTTCTCCGGGAATGGGCAGCGACGACCTGTCGCGCCAGATGGCAGGATTGCCGCCGATGTTCGCAGAGTCAGAACTCGAGCTGATCCGCAGCCGTTGCCGGGCGGTGCTGGCCGAGAACTGGCGTGAGGGAGCCCGGATCAGCGACGGTGTGCCCTACTCCTACACGTGCCCGAGCCCCGGGCACTACCCGTGGCAGTGGTACTGGGACTCCTGCTTCACGGCGGTCGCCTGGCGCCGCTTTGATCCGCAGCGCTCACGGCGCGAACTCGAGTCGCTGCTGGCCGCCCAGCGCTCGGACGGCTTCATCGGCCACACGATCTTCTGGAAGGAGCCCCTACGCGGTAGCCGTCGCTTCACCTACAACGTGTTGAGCCCCGGGGATCTGATGACGGCCAGCATCCAGCCGCCGGCGCTGGCCTGGGCCTGGCGGATCTCGGTCGGCGACCCCGGAACCGTGCCCGCGATTGGCCACCACCATCAGTGGCTGGCCGCCCACCGCGATCTCGACGGCGACGGCCTGCTCTGGATCGTGCAGCCCGATGAGTCCGGGCTCGACGCCTCCCCGCAGTTCGATCCCGTCTGGGGCCACCGCGCCCACAGCCGCGCCGGGTTTCCGCTGCTGGTGCGGCGCAACCGCCATCTGCGCTATGACCTGCGCCGGATTGCCGGCGCCGGTGGCCCCGTTCTCGTCGAGGTCGTCACCAACGTGCTCTACAACCTTTCCCGTTTGGCCCTGGGACTGCCCTCGCTGACCACGGCGCTGATCGAGCGCTGCTGGGATGAGCGCGAGGGTCTGTTCCTGCCCACCGCCCGGCCGGCGCCCCGGGGGCCATGGCCGGTGACGATCGCCGCCCTGACCCCGCTGGCGCTGCCCGATCTGCCCGAAGCGATCGGGCGTCGGCTCGTGGAGGAGCACCTCCTGGATCCCAACCGCTTCTGGCTCCCGGTGCCGCCGCCCTCGGTCTCGGCCCGCGAGCCGAGCTTCTCGCGCCGCGACCACGGCTGGCTGGGCAAGCGCTACTGGCGCGGGCCGAGCTGGGTGAACACCGCCTGGCTGGTGTGGCTGGGCTTGCTCCGGCTCGGGTACGACGAGCCGGCCGCCGAGCTTGCGCAGCGGCTCGGGCACGCCGTGGCCAGCGGCGGCCTGCGGGAGTACTACGAGCCCTACTCCGGCGCCGGCCTGGGCGCCCACGATTTCGGTTGGTCGGCGCTGATCATGGAGCTGCTCGATCCCGACCCTCGTGCGGCCAGCAGCTACCTCGCCCCTCCGATGACGCCGTTCACAGACCGGTAAGCGCGGGGCGCTAACGTCATTGGCATGGATACCGAACGCGACATCAATTTGACTGACGAGGAGTGGCAGGCCCGCCTGACTCCCGAGCAATACGAGGTGCTGCGCAAGCACGCCACCGAGCGTCCCTTCACCGGCGCCTACGTCGACGTCAAAGCCGACGGAACCTATCGTTGCGCCGGCTGCGGCGCGGAGCTGTTCAGCTCGGACACGAAGTTTGAGTCCGGCACCGGCTGGCCGAGCTTCTACGAGCCCGCGTTGGCCGAAAACGTCGAGTTGCATACCGACCGCAGCCTCGGCATGCGGCGCACAGAGGTCACGTGCAAGCGCTGCGGCGGCCATCTCGGCCACGTATTCGACGACGGCCCGCGGCCAACTGGCCAGCGCTACTGCATCAACTCCTGCGCGCTCGAGCTAGACCCGGTCAAGGACGCCTGACGCCCAGCGTCAGGTGCGGCTCGCGGACATAGACCGAGAGCAGCCGCGCGTCGATCGTCGGCTCAAACACCGTCGGCGCGATGTCGGTGGAAAGCACCACGCGCGCCTGGCCTCTGATCAACTTGACAGCCGGGACGGTCATGTTGACCGGGATCCAGGCCGGAATCCGCCGGCGGGCGAGCACGCGCCCGCTGGCCTGATCGGTGACGGTCAGCGTCCGCGGCAGCTTGTTGGCGCCGCTGGAGAAGGTGAGGGTGCCGCGACACGAGGTCGGGCAGCCGCGGGCGTGCAGGCCAAGCACCCCGGGCCCGGTCATCCAGCGGTACTCCGCGCCCGGAGTCCCCTGCACCCAGGAGAAGTTGTCCAGCGCATCAACCAGCGTCCGCACCGACGGCGGACCGACTTGCCAGACGCTGCCCGAGGGCGATGAGAAGCGCACGACGTAGTGGTTGCGGTGAACCGTCGCCTGGTTGGCTCCGGGCTGTCCGGGATGGACGACGATGTACTTGACTCCGAGCGCGGCCAGGCCCGAGGCCGTACTCCGCTCGCGGAGATCGGCGAGCCCGAGCTTGATCGACTCTGATTCTGACCCCACTGCATAGCCCTGGATCACCGGGTGTCCGTCGAAGGTCTGCCAGAACAGCGCGTGGTAGTCAGGGAAGTCACCGGCCATGATCGGATAGTCGGCGACGATTCCGCCCGGATGGTCGCGCAGCCAGACGTACTCAGAGGGTGGCGTGGTCGCCGACACGCGAACCGGCGGCCGCGCCCAGAGATCCACCACCAGGACCACCGCGAGCAGGCCGGCTACCGCCAGCGCGGTCCGGGGACGCAGGCGGCCGAGCAGGCGCGAGACTCCGAAGGCCAGCATGACGCAGAGCCCGAGTTCGAGCACCTCGACAAAGCGTGAGTAGGCCCGCCAGGTGCTGGTGAACAGGTAGACAACCCCGGACGGCATCAACACGGGGAAGCCGAGGATGTTCAGCGATGGCGGCAGCGAGAACCAGGCCGCCACCAGGGCCAGGCAGGCGCCCGCCAGCACCGCGACGAGCGCCGGATCACGCAGGGCCGCCCGGCCGCCGGCGCGCAGGGCGCGGACGGCGATCACCAGCCCCACCAGGGCCAGACCGAGAACGCTGAGGCCGAGGTAGAGCGAGTTCTCCGAGAAGTTGGAACCATGTAGGTGCGTGGTCAGATACCCGCGGGTGAGACCGCCGAAGATCAGGTTCTGACGATCGGGCAGCAACCATTCCAGCGGTCGGGCCGTGTAGTTGTAGAGCTCGTGAACGGTCTGGGTGCGAACGGCACCCGCACCCGCCCCGCCCGCGAGCAGGGTGAGCGCAGCCAGCCCGAGTAGCAGGATCACGATCGGCACCACAGCCAGGCATACCCCCCGCAGGCCGGCGCGTCGCTCACCCCGGAGCGCGAAAACCACGTAGGCCAGGACCGCGAGGGCCGCAAACGCGACGCCGACGATGAGGATGAAGTACGGGGTGAACCACATCGCCAGCGCCACGGCGCCCCCGGCCCACAGGGCGTTGCGTCGGGTACGGCGCTCGATCATTTCGAGCATCCGCCAGACCGCGAGGACGATGATCCAGCCTTCCATGTACGCGTAATGGCCGCTGATCTGGTTGACGGCGAACGGGTAGAAGGCGAAGGCAAAGCCCGCCAGGGCTGCGGCCGGGACGCTCCCGAACAGTTTTCGGGCGAGCAGGAACATCGACATGCCGCTGAGCACAAAGCCGAGCCACAGGAAGACCGCGCTGGCGGCCACGGCGCCGAACACATAGCTCAGGCCGATCACCAGCCCCGTACCCGGGAAGCTGGCCAGGTTTTGTACCCACGGGACGGCTGCGCCGTAGGGAGCATTGAGAGCGTGGAACGTGGCGGGCGCGAACGGAAAGATGTGGTGCTGGAACATGTACGTGATCTGCGCCGCCCCGCCGCCCTGATCGGCAAACAGATCGGACCCAGGCATCAGGCCGCCGGGGTTGGTCGCCAGCGGCCAGGTCAAGAAGATCGCGTACGCGGCATAGATGACGGCCACGAGTGCCGTGGCCGGCCACCGGGCGGTGCGCAGGGCCTCGCGTTTGGAACCGGTACTTGTGACCGGCCAGGTTGGGCGAGAACGCTCGGCCGGCTGAGGGGGTGCGGGCGTGCTGACGCTCACAGATCCCCTATCGGCAGACCAGGCAGTTCAGTAAACCCCTGCTTCAGCCGCGGTCGGCCGCCCGGCGCTCGCGAAACTTGAGCGCCGCGTACCCGCCGACGGCCAGCACCGCCAGCCCGATCAGGGCATAGATCCCGAAGCTGGTGATCGCATCGGCGGCGGTCTTGCCGGCAAAGTAGCCGACCAGACCGAAGGTCGTGGCCCAGGTGATCCCGCCCAGGGCGTTCCAGAGAAAGAAGTCGCGGAAGCGCATCTCGTTGATCCCGGCCAGCCAGGCGGCGGCGAAGCGCACGAGCGCGATCCAACGAGCCAGGAACACCGCCTTGGGACCGTGCTTGGCGAAGAAGCGGTCACCGGCCGCGATTACCGTCCTACGCCGATGCTGAAACGGACCGCGCGGAGCCTCCAATACCTCGCGCCCAAACCGCCTACCCAGCCAGTAGCCGGCGTTGTCGCCGATGATCGCCGACGAGGCGCCGATCACGATCACCAGCCAGATCTGCAGCTTGCCCTGGCTGGCCAGCACCGCGGCGAGCACGAGCGCCGTCTCCCCGGGCGAGGGCACGCCCATCGACTCCAGGCCGATGATCGCGGGCAGCAGGTAGCCGAGGCTGCTCGAAACGCTGATGATCGCGCCCAGCCAGAGTGGCACTAACGCGCCCACGGCTTGCGCACGACCGCGATCAGGGAGAGGCCGGCGGGCAGCGTGCGTCCCCGCGACAGCCAGCTCGCCTCGGCCCGGAGCGCTTGCTCCAGCGCGGTGTTGAGCCACGCCGGGCCCACCTCGAGATCGTTGCTGTGGCCGTCAGTGGTCCCGCGGCGGCGTTGAGCGAGCCGCACGACCGCAGCCGGCGCGAGCAGCAGGCTGTTGAACGAGCTCAGCCGGCATAAGGCCCACCCTGCGCCCTCCACGGCTGCGCGCAAGGAGCTGCGTGTGTAACGGCGGAAGTGATGATTGGCCTCGTCGTGCCAGGACCACAGCGACGGGTACGCGGGCACGGTGACCAGCATGAAGCCACCCGGCCGGCAGACCCGCAAGAGCTCGGCCAGGGCCGGTCGATCCTCAGGGGTGTGCTCGATCACGTCCAGACAGGTGATGAGGTCAAAGCGGTCGGCCCGGAAGGGCAGCTCCTCGAGCCGCCCCACCACGACTTCACCCAGCCCCCGGCCGCGAGCCAGCTCGGCCGCGTCC
>JBOGYN010000704.1:0-13645 GCA_050696855.1 Solirubrobacteraceae bacterium
CGCGCCTCCGCTAGCCCCGCGCCTCCGCTAGCCCCGCGCCCCCGCTAGCCCCGCGCCTCCGCGCCCACCGGCTTCTGTGGCAGCGCCGTAACGAGGGTGACGATTGTGTGTCAAACGACGCCGGGGGGAGGTTGGGTTGGCGTTCCGGGGCCTCTGTGGAGTACATGACGTGCGAACCGGACCCGGAGCGACGAGCGCAGCATCTTCACCAGGGGGTTGCCGCGCCAGGCCCGACAGGTGGACCCACCGCGACACACCTCGTCAAAGTGCTCGGTGCTTGTCGTCCCGTGCCCGTTTCCGGACGGCGGGACGAGCGAATTGGCTCGGTCGCCGGGCTGCAGCGTGGCCGGATCAATCGCGTCCAGCTACGGATGGTCGGGATCAGCGACACGACGACGGGCCGGCTCGTGGCCGGTGGACAGCTCCACCGCCTGCTTCGGTCTTGACCAAGCTGAGACGTTGACGCGGGGAGACTTCGAGCTCGCCTTCGATCAGACCCTGATCGCCCGGATCCTGCGTATGGATGACGTTCGCGAGCTGATCAGCCGAGCCCGCGGGCGCCGGGTGCTGCCCGGCTGAACGAGTTGCTCAAACGCCAACACGGCCCGAGGCTGACCCGCTCGAAGGCGGAGGCGCGCTTTCTCGATCTCGTGCGCCAGGCCGGGCTGCCGGAGCCCGAGACCAACGTCCGGATCCACGGCTATGAGGTCGACTTCCTCTGGCGCGAGCAGCAGGTCGTGGTCGAGATCGACGGCTTTCGCTTTCACTCCAGCCGGCGGTCGTTCGAGCATGACCGCCGCTTCGGTCAAGGGCCTGGGGTGACCGGCGGCTCGCCCGCGCCCCCGGGGGACGGCGGCGTGGTATCCGTGGCCGACGCTGGCGCCGGGGCGGCGTTGTCCTCTGGGCGGGCCCGGCCGCCCCCGCGTCGTGGGAACGGACCGTCGAGCTTCCAAGCCGACCCGGGCCGGGCGGGCAGGAGGAGCACGATCAGGAAGCCGACGAAGGTCAGCACGAGGCCGAAGGTCAGCCCGACCCGCTCGGTGTAGCCCTTGCGGTCGGCCAGCCAGGCCGCGCCGGCGCACGACAGCAGCCACACGAAGAGCAGGTAGAGGGCCTTGGCGCCAATGGTGGCGGCGTAGAGGGTCATGGGGCGAGGCCGATGTCAGCGTCGAGGGTCATGTCAGGTTCCCAGGTAGGCCCGTTGGACCTCGGGATCGTCGCGGAGCAGGTTTGAGTCGTTGGCCAGCACCACCCGGCCGGTCTCGAGCACGTACCCGCGACCGGAGACGTCCAGGGCATAGTTGGCGTTCTGCTCGACCAGCAGGATGGTGACGCCGTCGCGGTTGATCTGGGCGATCGTCTCGTAGATGCGCTGAACGAGGATGGGGGCGATCCCCATCGAGGGCTCGTCGAGCATGAGCAGCCGCGGACGGGCCATCAGGGCACGCCCGATGGCGAGCATCTGCTGTTCGCCGCCCGACATCGTGCCCGCCTTCTGCTTCTCGCGTTCTTGCAGGCGGGGAAAGAGCTCATAGACGCGTTCGAGGTCCTGGGAGATACGGGCGCCGCGGCGGTGATGGGCGCCGAGGTCGAGGTTCTCGCGGACGCTCATGCGGGGGAAGCAGTGCCGGCCTTCGGGTGAGAGCGCGATCCCGTGGCTGACGATCTCGTGGGCGGGGATCCGGGTGATGTCGGTCCCCTGGAAGCGGATCTGACCCGCGCGGGCCGGGGTGAGGCCTGAGATCGAGCGCAGCGTGGTTGATTTTCCGGCCCCGTTGGAGCCGATCAGGGTCACCACCTCGCCCTCCTCCACGGTCAGCGAGACACCCTTCAGCGCCTCGATCGAACCGTAGTAGGTGCGGATCTCGTCGACTTCGAGGAGGGCCATCAGCTCGGCTCCTCCTCCGCCGGCGCGTCCTGCTTGCCCAGGTAGGCCTCGATCACCAGCGGGTCGCCGCGCACGTCGCTCGGCGATCCCTCGGCGATCTTCTCGCCGTGGTCGAGCACGGTGACGCGCTCGGACACGTCCATCACGACCTTCATGTCGTGCTCGATCAGCAGGATGCTGAGCTTGAGGTCGTCGCGAAGCTGGCGCATGAACTCAGTCAGCCGCGCGGACTCCTGCGGATTCATGCCCGCCGTGGGCTCGTCGAGCAGGAGCAGGGTCGGCTCAGAAGCCAGGGCGCGCGCGATCTCGACGCGGCGCTGGTCTCCGTAGGAGAGCTGGGCCGAGAGCTGCTCGAACGATGTTGATTGCAGGCCGACGTAGGCGAGCAGCTCGCGAGCGCGCTCGCGGACCTCGCGCTCCTCCTTGCGCACCCAGGGCGGACGGAGGATCGATCCGAGCAACCCGGCGCGCATGCGCGTATGGCGCCCGATCATCACGTTCTCAAGCGCGCTCATGGCCCCGAAGAGACGGATGTTCTGAAACGTCCGGGCCACACCGAGGCCGGTGATGATGTCCGGTCGGGCGCGGCTGATGTCGCGTTCCCCGAACAGGATCCGCCCCCGGGTCGGCTTGTAGAGCCCGGTGAGCATGTTGAAGAGCGTCGTCTTGCCCGCGCCGTTGGGGCCGATCAGCGAGACGATCCCGAGCTTGGGGACCTCCAGGGAGACGTCGTTGACCGCCACGAGACCGCCGAATTCCTTGGTGGCGTGGTCCACCTTCATCGCCGACTCGACGGCCGGTGCCGTCGCGCTCACGGTCCCGTCCCCTCGACCAGCTGGGCATCCTCGGCGGCGATCCCAGAGGTCATCTCGAGCCGACGCCGCCGCTCAGGGATCAGGCCCTCGGGACGCAGGATCATGACCAGCACGAGCAGGAAGCCGAAGATGCCGAACTCGATCTGGGTCAGCGAGAAGTTCAAACCCAGGCTCTGAGGCACAGTGTTGAGCACGTCCGGGATCAGATACTGGTTGATGTAGCCGAGTAGCAGCCCTCCCACCACCGCTCCCCAGATCGAGCCCAGGCCTCCGATGATCACCATGGCGAGGATGAAGATCGAGAAGCCGAACTGGAACTGGCCGGCGTTGACCGTCGTGTAGTAGGTGCCCAGGAACGCACCAGACATGCCTCCAAACATGGCGCCGATTGCGTAGGCGAAGAGCTTGGTCCGGACGAGTGGGATCCCCATCGAAACGGCCGCCACCTCGTCTTCACGGAGCGCCACCCAGGCCCGGCCGAGCCGCGAGTCGCGGAGGCGCAGGTTGACGAACAGGACGATCATCAGAACCGCCAAGATCAGCCAGTACCAGGGCCTGAGATCGAGCAGACCGAAGGCGCCGATGCCCGGGATGTAGGGAGAGTCGACGGCGCTGATGCCCAGATTGCCCGCGGTCAGGGTCATCCCGCCGCCGACGCTGATGCTCTGGCCGTTGATGGCCACCACCTGGATGATCTCCCCGAAGGCGAGGGTGACGATGGCGATGTAGTCGCCGCGCAGGCGAAGGGTCGGCAGCCCGATGAGGATCCCCGCGATCCCGCAGATCAGGGCCGCGGCCACGAGGATGAGGAGGAAGTTGAGGTGGATCCCGGCCTCAGTGGCGGCCACCCCGGTGACGCCCACGTGGACGTGAGCGTTGAAGAAGAAGTCAGACCCAAACCAGCCCAGCGAGTAGGCGCCCAGGGCATAGAAGGCCACATAGCCGAGGTCGAGCAGGCCGGCGAAACCGACCACGACGTTGAGCCCCAGCGACATGACGGAAAAAGCGACGGCGATGATCGTCGCGTTCATGAAGCCGC
Source organism: Solirubrobacteraceae bacterium (assembly GCA_050696855.1). GTDB lineage: Bacteria > Actinomycetota > Thermoleophilia > Solirubrobacterales > Solirubrobacteraceae > Palsa-465. Next base: position 3,743 of record JBOGYN010000704.1, read on the forward strand.
TGGTCTTGGTGAAGAAGAACGGCAGGACGATCGCGATCACGATCGAAGTCACGGCCAGGACGCGTGAGAACCGGCGCCCACCCACCCACGGCAGCCCTTCGGCGATCGCCGCCTGCCACTCCGAGAACTGGGCTCTGAGCTCGCTCATCCCGCCTCGCGTGTCTCCTCACCGAGCAACCCTCGGGGCCGCAGGATCATGATCACGATCAGGTAGCCGAACACGACTGCCTCGGTCCACTGCGGGCCCAGGCGCGAGTCTGAGAGGGCCTGGATGAAGCCGATGATGAGCCCCCCGAGGACGGCGCCGCGAACGTTGCCGATCCCGCCCATGACGGCGGCTGTGAAGGCGATCAGGCCCGCCCGGAAGCCCTGGAAGTACCAGACGTTGGTTTCGTACAGGGCGTAGATGAGGCCGGCGGCGCCGGCCAGCATGCCCCCGAGCAGGAAGGTGAGCGAGATCGTGGCGTTGACGTTGATCCCCATCAGTCGCGCCGCTTCGGGATCCTGGGCGGTGGCTCGCATGGCCCGGCCAGAACGCGTGCTGGTGATGAACCAGGCCAGCCCCAGCACGAGCGGGATCATGACCAGGATGGCCAGGATATAGCCGCGCACGATCGGGACTCCGGAGATGCTGAACACCGTCTGGCTCTCGTGGATGAGGTCGGGGACGCCCTGGGGCGACCCGCCCAGCCAGAGCAACCCGACGTTCTGAAGGATGAAGGAGAAGCCCACCGCGGTGATCAGCGAGGCCAGCTTGGGCGCCGAGCGCAGCGGTCGATAGGCGATGCGCTCGATCAGCACGTTGAGCGAGCCGCAGACCGCCATGGCGACGATCAGGGTCACGACGAGGCCGGCGATCAGACCCAGCGGGCCGGTGCTCAGCCCCAGGCCGAGCGTGCCCCAGAGCCCGGCGGAGGTAAAGGAGCCGATCATGAACACGTCTCCGTGGGCGAAGTTGATCAGCTCGATGATTCCGTAGACCAGCGTGTAGCCGATCGCGATCAGCGCCCAGATGGCCCCGTTGGAGAGCCCCTGGACGAGATTGAAGCCCAGGTGCGAGAGGTCATGGTGGATGATCGGATGGCCGTGGGCCAAGCCCGCCTGATAGCCGTGGGTGAGGTCGCGGATGCCGTAGTAGATGGGCAGGACCGCGAGCGCCACTATGAGACCCCAGCGTCCGGCGACCCGGCGCACAGCGACCACGAGCCTCATCTCGGGGACGGGCAGGCGGTTCAGGGATTCCGTGGCCAAGGCGGGAAGAAACGGTGAGAACGAGAACGGTCGGGGAGGGCGCGCGCGGCGCCCTCCCCGATCCGGCCAGCGGTTATCGACAACCGCTTACGGTTGCGATCACTTATGGACCGTCTTGGTCGGCGTGATCGTCTTGTAGAACACGGGACTGCCGCTGGCGTCGACCTTGTAGAGGCCGTACGACTTCAGCGTCGTATCGCCGTTGGCGTCGAACCCGTAGTTGCCCAGCACCGAGCTGCGGCTCTTGGTCCCGAACAGGGCGGCCAGGACGGCGGGCTTGCTCGAGCCCTGTGCGCCGAGCTTGCCGATCGTGTCGAGGCCCAGCTTCATCGCCTCGTAGCCATAGATCGCGTATGGATCCGGAGCGGCGCCGGCGTACTTGGCCTTGTAGGCGGCGAGGAAGTCCTTGCCCCCCGGGTAGGCGGTCAGGTTCAGGGTCGCCACCGTGCACTGCAACAGTGGATCGATCGCGGCCGGCACGCCGCCCTTCTTCTGGGCGGTGTAGGAATCCGTGCAGGCGCCGTCAGGAGCGAAGATCTTCGCCTTGGGCAGCGCCGCGTGGACGTCCTTGGTGAGCTGGACCGCACCGTTGGAGACGATGCCCGAGAAGAAGAAGCAGTCCGCTCCCTGTCCCTGGATCGTGCTCGCGTAGCTGCGGAAGTTCGGCGCCGTCGGGTCGATCCCCGTGTTGCTGGTCACCGTCACGCCGTAGAAGCCCTTCTCGAGTCCGAGCAGGGTGGCCAGACCAGAGCCGTAGGCCTCCTTGTCATTGGCGACCGCGACCTTCGTGCAGCCGGCGTTCTTCATCGCGATCAGGTCAGCGGCGCCCTGAATCGAGTCGATCGGCACGATTCGCAGGTAGTTGCGCTTGCCCGTCGGGAAGTACTTCTGCGGCTCTCCCGGCGCGCTGCCCGGCAGGCTGGTGGTCAAGCCGACATACGTGTTGGCTGGGCTGACCATCGGGATGCTGGCCTGGTTGAGGATCGGAATCGAGACCTCACTGGCGCCCGAGTTGAACTCGCCGATGTAATAGACGGCCTTGGGGTCGGCCGCGGCCTTACGGGCGTCGGCGGCCGTCTGGCCGGGATCCCATTTGCCGGCGGCGGCCGTGGAGTCATCGAGCGACTGGTAGTTGACCGTGAACTTCCCGGCCTTGCCACCCGCCTGCGAAAGCGCCAGCTTGATGCCGTTGACCAGCGGGCCGGTCTGCGCCGACGAGGCTCCCTGGAGGGGGAGACTCGAATAGATGTCGATGGAGTTGCCACCGCTGCTCGAGCCGCCACCCCCGCCCGAGGCCTTGCTGCTGCTACTGCTACTGCTCCCACATGCGCTCAGCGCAAGGATGGAGGCCACGATGAGCCCACCCCGCCACGCCTTGCCGAGACATCTCATAGACGTCCTCCTCTAGGTCGAATCCGGGCAGCTCGGACAACCCGGTGCGGCGCAGCCTAATGATGCGCTCGGACTGCAGCAAGTTCGAGGGCCTCGGATGGCGGCTCCAGCGGCGCCCCCCTAACAAGAAGTCAATGACGCCCGTGAGCCGTGGATACGGTCAGCCGGCCGGTGGTGCCGACTTGAACGGCACCAGTCCCCGGCCTGCCCCGGCCCGGACCCGCGCGAACACGAACGGGGCGATGCTCGGATCGCCGCCGCTGATCGAATAGGGGCCAAGAGCCGAACCGCTCGTGCGCTTGAGGCTGCGAAAGTCCGCCACCACCACGGCCCGGTTGTTGGCCGCCGTTCCCGCCTGCTCGAGGACGGCGAGGACCGCGCGCATGGCCTCGTACCCGAATACCGCCTGGGGAGCCGGAGCGTGCCCGTAGGCGGTACGGAAAGCGGAGGCGAAGGCGAGACCGTCCCCGGTCAGGTCCTTGGGCAGGAATCCGGGCGAGGAGACGACCAGACGCGATTGGGCGCCGGCGCTGAGCCCGGAGACGAACGAAGAGTCATACAGACCCGAGGGCACAAACAGCTTGGCGTTGGGGTTGGCGCTGGCGGACTGGTCCAAAAAGCGAGTGGCGACCGAGGCGTTGGCGACGCTGCCGCCGTAGAAGACCGCGCCGGCATTCGACGCGCTGGTGGCCAGGGTCAGACCGGCCGTCTTGGCGGCGTTGCGCACCTCGAGCGCGAGGGCGGCGCCGTAGCGCTGGCCGTCATCGGCCACGTACAGGCTGGTCGCGTGCTCGGCGCCGAGCTCCTGGGCGATTGCCTTGGCCTCCTGGCCGGAGGTCGGAACCACCCGGGCAAACGTCTGCTTGTAGGTGGCGTGACCGGGATAGAAGGTGTTCGTCGTGTTCGACACCGGGGGAATCGGCTGGGTCAGGTAGATGGCCGTGTCGGCCGGACTGACCTCGAGCAGGCCCTGCTGGTTGACGATCTCGACCGAGATCTGGGAGGTGCCCGGGACGAGCTCGCCCAGGTAGGCGATCGCCTTCTGGTCCTCGATCGCGGTGCGGCCGTTGTCAGACAGCTTGGCGCCGGTGAGGACCTTGAAGCGGATCGCGTAGGAGCCCACCTTGCCGCCGCTCTGCGAGAAGGCCAGTCGCTCGGCGTTGAGGATGTCGGAGGCCGGTTGGGAGTGGGCCCCGCCCGGGGGCTGGCTGGCGTAGATCGTGAGCGCCTTGCCGGTGACCGTGACCGCCGAGTTACCTCCCGTGGTCGAGCTTCCACACCCGGTCAGCATCAGCGCCGCACCCAGAATGATGCCCACGACCCGGGGGCCGCGGCGGCGCAGGAGTCGACTCCGAGCGGGACGCGCTACCACGAGACAGGGAGGTGGTCTAGTTCCGCCGGCCAGGCAGGAACGGAAGGAGGTTGCGGACGCCGATCGCGACCAAGACCATGACGAGCGCGAGCCCGATGGCGTCAAGCCCGCTGACGTTCAACGACCAGATGATGATCCATAGGCACAGGCCGACGGTGGCGGTGATGATCAAGCCCATCGGTCGGGCATCTTATCCAGCCTGGGCGACCGAGAAGCCTCTCAGCGGGCCAGAGCAGCCGAGAACGCCTCGACCAGTTCCCCCACAGCGCGCGCGGGATCGGCTGACTCGCCGGCCGCCCGGACCAGCCGGCTGCCGATGATCACACCGTCGGCACCCGCCGCGGCGGCGGCCGCGGCCTGTTCGGGCGTACCGATGCCGAACCCGACAGCCACCGGGACCTCGGTGTGAGCGGCGGCCCGGGCGACGATCTCCCTCAAACCCTCGCCGCCCGCCGACCGTTCCCCGGTGGTGCCGGTCAGCGAGACCGTGTACAGAAAGCCGCGGGCGCCGGCCCCGATCTCGATCAGACGCGCGTCGGGGGTGGTGGGAGCCACCAGGGGGACGAAGGCCAGCCCCCGCTCGGCACACGCCGCGCGGGCCGTCGCGGCCTCCTCGAAGGGCAGATCGGGGACGATCAGGCCGCTCACTCGGGCCAGGACAAGAGCGTCGAGGAAGCGCTCGAGGCCGCGCACCAGGATCGGATTGGCGTAGCCCATGACGATCACCGGCACGTGCTCGGCGAGCGTGCCGGCGACCTCCAGGACCGCACCCAGGTTGGCGCCGGCGTCAAGCGCCGCGGTGGCCGCAGCATGGATCACCGGACCGTCGGCGAGGGGGTCAGAGAAGGGAATCCCGAGCTCGATCAGATCGGCCCCGTTGTGCGCGTACGCGAGCCCAATCTGGCGCGAAGTGTCCAGATCGGGATGGCCGCCCATCAGATAGGGCATGAGCGCCGCCCGGCGGCCGTCGGCGCGGGCGCGGGCAAACGCCTCCGCGATCCGCTCGAGGCCGGTGGCGGGGGTCATCCGCTCGCGGGGGCGCGCTCGAGCTCGGCCAGCGCCTCGGCCAGATCCTTGTCACCGCGTCCGGAGAGGCAGATCAGGTCGAGCTCTCCACCTGGATTGGCCAGCGCGTAGGCGATTGCGTGCGAGCTCTCCAGGGCCGGGATGATGCCCTCCAGGCGAGCCAGGGTGGCGAAAGCATCAAGCGCCTGGCGGTCGGCAACAGCCACGTACCGTGCCCGGCCCTGATCGCGCAGCCAGGCGTGCTCAGGGCCACTGCCCGGATAGTCCAGGCCGGCCGAGATCGAGTGGGCTTCGAGAATCTGACCGTCCTCATCCTGCATCAGCGCCGAGTAGGCGCCGTGCAGGACGCCGGGGGTGCCGGCGACGGTGAGCGGCGCGCCGTGGCGGCCGGTGTCGATGCCCTCCCCGGCCGCCTCGACCCCGATCAGCGCCACCTCGGCATCGCCGACGAAGGGGGTGAAGATCCCGATCGCGTTCGAGCCGCCGCCCACGCAGGCCAGGACGCGGTCGGGCAGCCGTCCCTCGCGCTCGAGGATCTGAGCACGGGCCTCGTCCCCGATCACCCGCTGCAGCTCGCGCACGAGCACGGGATACGGAGCCGGGCCGACACAGGATCCGATGATGTAGTGGGTGGTGTCGACGTTGGTCACCCAGTCGCGGATCGCCGCCGAGACCGCCTCCTTGAGCGTCCGGGCGCCCGCCTCGACGGCTTGCACCTGGGCTCCGAGCAGATTCATGCGCTCGACGTTGGGCTTCTGGCGGCGCATGTCCTCGGTGCCCATGTAGACGATGCACTCGAGGTCCAGGAGGGCGCAGGCGGTCGCCGCGGCCACCCCGTGCTGGCCGGCGCCGGTCTCGGCGATGATCCGGGGCTTGCCCATCCGCTGGGCGAGCAGCGCCTGCCCGAGCGCGTTGTTGATCTTGTGCGCGCCCGTGTGGTTGAGGTCCTCGCGCTTTAGGTAGATGCGCCGGCCGGCGGCTTCGCTGAGCCGCGCCGCGAAATAGAGCGGTGACGGACGCCCGACGTAGTCGTGCAGGAGGCTCTCGAGCTCGCTGCGGAAACCGGTGTCCGTGCGCGCCTCTAACCAGGCCGACTCGAGCTCGGCCATGGCGGGCATGAGCGTCTCGGGGACGTACTGGCCGCCGTAGGGGCCGAAGCGGTGCTCGATCGTCATGACGGGCTCGGCCTCGGACTGGGGCTCGGACTCGGACTCGGGGTCGGGGTCGGGGTCGGGCTGATCGTCGCGGTCGCTGCCACCGCGGCGGCAAAGGCCTTGAGCTTGCCCGGGTCCTTGCGGCCGGGACTGACCTCGACGCCGCTGGCGACGTCGACCGCGTAGGGCCCGACGGTCGCGATCGCCTCGGCGACGTTGTCGGCCCGCAGGCCCCCCGAGAGGATCAGGGGCACCCGCGACCCGTGGCCGCGGGCCAGCTCCCAGGCGAAGGTCTCCCCTGTCCCGCCTGGGATGCCGGCCACATAGCTGTCGAGGAGATGGAAATCAGTGTGAAAGGCGGCCAGGGCCTGGATGTCGGCCCGGCTGCGCACGCGCGCGGCCTTCATGATCCGGCAGCCGGTGCGGCGGGCCGCCTCGGCGCAGAACACGGGCCCCTCGTCGCCGTGCAGCTGAAGCATGGTCAGACTCGCGTCATCGGCGGCTCGGGTCACCTCTTCGAGCGTCGGGTTTACGAACACGCCGACTACCTCGACCCGCCGCCGGTAGGTGGCACCGATCTCGGCCGCGACGTCGGGCGAGCAATGCCGCGCCGAGCCCGGCCACAGGATCATGCCCAGTGCCCACGCTCCCGCCTCCACCGCGTGGGCGGCGTCGGCGGGCCGGGTGAGACCGCAGAATTTGATCTTGGGTGCCGCTAAATCCACTGAGGACATCGTACGAAGCAGGCGCACCCAGCGGCTGTTCAGCGGGCGGCGCCGATGCCGGTCAGCTCACGGCAGGCGGCCTCGATGTCCGGGGCGCGCATCAGGGCCTCCCCCACGAGCACGGCGTCCACCCCCGCCGCAGCGAGCCGCTCGAGCTCGGCGCGGGTGCGAAAACCGGACTCGGCCACGACGATGCTGCCCTCCGGGATCGAGGGCAGAAGTCCGAAGGTACGTTCGGTGTCGACTTTGAGCGTGGTCAGGTCACGGTTGTTGACGCCGATAATCCGGGCACCGACGGCGAGCGCGGTCTCGAGCTCGTCCGCGTCGTGGACCTCGACCAGGACGTCGAGCCCGAGTTCCTGCGCGGCCGCGAACAACGCCGCCAGCGCCCCCTGATCCAGCGCCGCCACGATCAGCAGGATCGCGTCCGCGCCGGCGGCCAGCGCCTCAGGTACCTGGTAGGGGTCCACGATGAAGTCCTTGCGCAGGATCGGCAATCTGGTCGCAGCGCGCGCCGCGCCCAGATCGGTCAGAGACCCGGCAAAGCTTGCCTCCTCGGTGAGGATCGAGAGCGCCGCGGCCCCGGCCCGCTGATAGGCGGTAACGACCTCAGACAGTCCCACGCCTTCGAGGATCACACCCGCCGATGGCGAGCGGCGCTTGTGTTCGGCGATGACCGAGAGTCCGGGGCGGCTGAGGGCGGGGGCGAAGGATCGCCGGGTCGTGACCCGCTCGGCCTCGGCCTGAACCATCTCCAGGGGTCGCGCGGCTCGCCGCTGCGCGACCGCGGCTCGCGTGGCTAGCAGGATCGGGGTGAGCGCGTTCACGGGGCGTCCGGCCGCCCAGCCGCGAGCTCACGGGTGGCGGCCACGAAGCGCTCCAGCGCCCGCGCAGCCGCGCCGGTTTCGATTGCCTGCTCGGCCGCCCGGACGCCGCCGGCCAGCGAATCAGAGCCGCCGCCGGCGTAGATGGCGGCGCCGGCGTTGAGCGCGGCCAGCGCGCGGGCCGCACCGGGCTCGCCGGCCAGGATCCGCCGGGCCGTGTCGGCATTCTGGGTCGGATCCCCACCCGGGATGTCCGCGGCCGGAGCGGGTGCGAGCCCCAGCTCTTCCGCGGTCACCGCGTAGCTGGAGATCTCGGTCCCCACCACCTCGACGACCCGAGTCGGCGCGGAGATGCTCAACTCGTCGAGGCCGTCCTCGCTGGAGACCAGCAGCGCGTGATCGGTCCCGAGCAGGGCGAGCGCACCGGCCATCCGCTCCAGGTAGGCCGGGTCCGAGACGCCGATCAGCTGGCGGCGCGCGCCGGCCGGGTTGGTCAATGGGCCCAGGAAGTTGAAGATCGTCCGCACGGCAAGTTCGCGACGGACCGGGATCACGAAGCGGGTCGCCTGATGATGGGCGGGGGCGAACATGAACCCGAAGCCGACCGTCTCGATGCAGTTCGCGACCGCCCCGGGATCCAGGTCGATCCGGGCCCCGAGCGCCTCGAGCACGTCCGCCGACCCCGACAACCCGGTCGCCGAGCGGTTGCCGTGCTTGGCCACCGTGCAGCCCGCGCCGGCCGCGATCAGGGCGGCCGTGGTCGAGACATTGAACGTGTGCCGCCCGCCGCCCGTACCGGCCGTATCGAGCAGGTTGTCGCGCTTGACTGTGACCGCAGCGGCCAGCGAGCGCATCGTGCGGGCCAGCCCAGCCAGCTCGGCGACCGTCTCGCCCTTGGTGCGCAGCGCGATCAGGAAGGCGGCGATCTGAATCTCCGATGCCTCGCCGGCCATGATCTCGGCCAGCACCGCCGCGCTCTGCTCCAGGGTCAGGTCCTGCCCGCTGGCCAGCGCGTCGATCGAGCGGGTGAGCAGCGGCGCCGCGGCGGTCATGCCATCCGGCGCAGGAAGTTGGCCAGGAGCTCGCGGCCCTGCTCGGTCAGCACCGACTCGGGGTGAAACTGGACGCCTTCGGCCGGCAATTCGCGGTGGCGGACGGCCATGACCACGTCGTCGGCGAAGGCGCTGCGCTCGAGCACGGCGGGGAGCTCGGGATCCGCGATCAGGGAGTGGTAGCGCCCGACCTCGAGCGGTGCCCTCAGCCCGGTGAAAATCGTCCGTCCGTCGTGTTCGATCCGGGTCTTCTTGCCGTGCACGGGCCTGTGGGTGATCACCTGGCCGCCCCAGGCCTGGACGAGCGCCTGGTGACCGAGGCAAACGCCCAGCGTGGGGATGCCGGCCTCGGGGAAGCGCCGCACCGCCTGCAGCGAGATCCCGGCCTCGTCGGGGGTGCACGGGCCGGGCGAGACAATCACGCGGTCATAGCCGCGCAGGAGGAGATCGTCGATGCTGGCGCGGTCGTTGCGGACGACCTCGATCTCGGGGGGTGGGTTGGATATTTCCCCCACGTACTGGACGAGGTTGTAGGTGAAGCTGTCGTAGTTGTCGATGACCAGCACTCGCATGCCAGCGCCCTACGGCCACTCGGGCTGGGCGACGGCGAGCTCGATCGCCTGCTTGACGGCCCGAGCCTTGGCTTCGGACTCACGGAACTCGTAGTCGGGCCGGGCGTCGGCGACCGTCCCGCCCCCGGCCTGGATGTGGGCGACCCCGTCCTTGACGACCACGGTGCGGATGTGAATGCAGGTATCAAGCTCGCCGGTGTAACTGGCGTAGCCGATCGCGCCCCCGTAGCCGCCGCGCTTGACGGGCTCGAGCTCGTCGATGATCTGCATCGCGCGCACCTTGGGGGCTCCCGACAGCGTTCCGGCGGGGAGCACGGAGCGCAGCGCGTCCAGCGCGCCCACGCCCCGGCGCAGCCGTCCGGCCACGCTGGAGACGATGTGCATCACGTGGCTGTAGTTCTCTACGGCCATGAACTGCTCCACCTCGACGCTTCCGTATTCGCACACGCGCCCCAGGTCGTTGCGTCCCAGGTCAACGAGCATCACGTGCTCGGCGCGCTCTTTCTCGTCGGCGAGAAGCTCCGCGGCCATGAGC
>JBOGYN010000705.1:0-2831 GCA_050696855.1 Solirubrobacteraceae bacterium
ACGCCGGCCTGCCCGACGACCCTGAGTTCCGTTCCGCGCTGGTGGCCTACCTCGAGTGGGGCACCCGGCTCGCGATGCACAACTCCCAGCCCGGGGCGGGCGACATCCCTGCGCACGCCCCGGTGCCCCGATGGGGATGGGGCGAGGCCCCTCCCTACCGGCCCTGACGGGTCACGCCTCTTCGACGATCATCAGGGTGTTGCCGTCGGGGTCGCGGAACCAGAACATCGGTGGCACCGGATCGCCCAGGCGGGAGACCTCAGCGTCGACGTCCACGCCGGCGGATTTCCGCTCGCTGGGGATCACCACCAGGTTGATCTGGGAGATCCGGCTGGCCGTGACGGTCAGCGTGCCCTCCTGATTGGGTCGTGGGGACTGCAGCTGTTCAGACCGCCCCGGTGCCGTGGAGTCATCGGTCTCAGCTGAGATCGTGCTGGTAGACAACGAACGACGTGGGCTGTCCGACCTGGTCATAGAGCGACCGGGCCGCTCCGTTGTACTGCTGAGTGTGCCAGTACACGTGCTCGACGCCCCGCTCCCGCGCCGTCGCGTAGACCGCCTCGAACAGGGCCCGGGCCACCCGCCCCCCGCGCCGCTCCGGATCGACATAAAGATCTTCGAGGTAGCAATAGTCGCCCGCGCTCCAGGTCGCCGGGTGAAAGACCAGGTGCGCGAGGCCCAGCGGCCGGTCATCGCCATCCACCGCGACCAGTCCCAACATGCCGCGCTCGGCGTCGCGCAGGCGCTCGAAGCTGGCTCGCGTCACTTCGTCGGTCACTTCGGCGCGGTAAAAGGACAGGTAGCCACGCCACAGGGCAAGCCACCGGTCGAAGTCCCCATCGCGCAGGCGCCGCACGCCGGGCGTGTTTCCTTCGGGCATCGGTTCTCCTCGGACCTCTTTGCTCGTGTCAGACGCTTTATACCCGGCCGGCGTCACGCGATGCCGGAGTCCGCCCAGTCTCGCCGCAAAATCGCTTGACACTACGCCGTCCGAGAGAGATGATCAGCTAGGGGAACCACGTCGGAGGAAGGGACCAACATGGCACGCAGAATGGCCGATTGCCGTCGCTTTGAAAGCGAGAGCAACTGCTCGTTGACAATCATCGGCGAAGAGGAGGAAGTGGTGAGCGCCGCCGCCGCGCACGCCGCCGCGGTTCACGGCCACGCGGACACGCCCGAGCTTCGCGAGCAGGTCCGCGGGATGCTCGAGGACGAGAGTAGTTATGCGCCCGGGGACCGCCAGCACGAGGCTATGCCCGGCTAGCCAGACCCCGGGTAGCGCCATACTTACGCCGCGGGATGCAGACCCGGTCGCGCGGATTCGCCATCAACTACGAGAGCGTCGGCACGAGACCTCCCGTGATGCTGGTTCCCGGGACCCTGTCGTCAGCCGCTCAGTGGGAGTTGTTCGGCTACACGCGGGCACTCGGAGTGATGCTCGAGTGGTGGCGGTCGACCCGCTCGGCCATGGACTCAGCGACAAGCCCCATGACCCCGTGGCTGCGGGGATCACCGTGAGCCGCGCGCGCTGAACCGGGCTCAGGCCGCCGGCTCCAGGACGAACACCGGAATCTCACGGTCGGTCGTGGTCTGATAATCGGCGTAGTCGGGCCAGACCTCGACGGCGCGCTGCCACCACTCCGCGCGCTCCTCGCCGTCTAACTCCCGTGCGATGTAGTCGCCCTGGGCGGTCTCGTCCTGGACCTCGACGAGCGGATGCCCGACGAGGTTTCGATACCAGTCGGGGTGAGCCGGAGCACCCCCCTTGGACGCGACCGCGGCGTAGCGGCCGTCGTGTTCGACGCGCATCACCGGGTTCTTGCGCAGCTTTCCCGACTTGGCGCCGATCGAGGTCACGACGATCACGGGCACGCCCCTCAGGCTCGTCCCCTTCGTCCCGCCGGAGCTCTCGTATTCCTCGACCTGATCGCGCACCCACTGCTGGGAGCTGGGCTCGTATTCACCCTGGAGGGGCATTCGGTCTCCTTTCGCCAGTTCGTTCTAACCCGCCGCGCGCGCGGCGTTCTGCGCGACGGCGCTGATTATCTGGGGCCACAGCTCGTGCGGAAGATCGTGTCCCATGCCGGACAAGATGACCAGGCGGGCATCGGGGACCGCCTTCGCGGTCGCCCGCCCACCAGACACATTTACGAGAGGATCGGAGTCTCCGTGGATCACCGTGGTGGGGACGCGCACCTCGGCCAGCCGCCGGGTCCGATCCGGCGCGGACACGATCGCCGCCATCTGGCGGGCGGCCCCGGCGGGGTGAATGCCGCGATCAAAGCAGCGTCCCGCGCGCTCGCGCTTGTGCGCCTCGTCGAAGTCGAACCCGGCTGACCCGATCACCCGATAGGTGTCGAGGTGATCCGCGATGTAGCCATCCCGATCGCGCCGGACCTTGCGCAGCATCCGCAGCGCAATCCGAGGCCGCGGTTGACCCACCCGCCGGTTGCCGGTGGTGGACATGATCGAGACCAGGGACAGGACCCGATCGGGGTGGCCGAGGGCGATCAGTTGCGCGATCATCCCGCCCATCGACGCGCCGACCACGTGAGCGGCCGGGATCCCGAGGTGATCGAGCAGCCCGACGGCGTCGGCGGCCATGTCATCCAGCGAGTAGGCGGCGCCCCGAGCGTCGCGGGTGAGCAGCTGCCACTGCTTGGGGATCACTGCGTCGCGCAGGATCGTCGAGCGGCCGACATCCCGGTTGTCAAACCGGATCACCCAGAAGTCCTGGGCGGCAAGCGCCTCGCAGAACTCGTCGTCCCACAGGAGCATCTGGGAGGAGAGTCCCATCACCAGCAGCAGCGGTGACGACGCGGGGTCGCCGA
>JBOGYN010000706.1:0-10630 GCA_050696855.1 Solirubrobacteraceae bacterium
GCCGCCAGCGCCTGTCCGATCCTGACCACCAGCGCCACCGGCTCGTCCTCGAGCTGACGCCAGGTCACGCGCAGCACCCGGTAGCCGGCGGCGAGCAGCACCTGATCGCGACGCCGGTCGCGCTCGAAGGCGGCCGGGTGCCCGTGGAACTGGCGGCCGTCGAACTCGACCACGAGCCGCTGCGCTCGCCACAGGACATCGACCTCGAACCCATGGAGGTGGACATTGACCTCGGGCCCCGGAAGCTGGGCGGTGGCCAGCAGGGCCAGCAGCCGGCGCTCGGCCTGGGAGCGGGTCACTGTGTGTCCCCCTTCGTCCTCGAGCACACGCCTCAAGCGCGCCACGCCCGCCCGGGTCTGGTGGCGGTCAAGCGCGGAGCGCAGCTCCCGATCGCTGACCAGCCTGAGTACCCGGGCCTGAGCCAGCTCCGCTTCGATCTCTCCGTCGTCGACCTGCCCGGCCCGATCAATCAGCGTCCGGGCCGGCGCTGTCACCGGCAGCCCATCCCGGAGCCTGACCTCGCTGCGGTCCAGCCCGCTGCTCCGGTGCACGCGCACGCCGGCCGCGTTGCGGACGTGGCGTCCGATCACGGTCACCTCCACCCACGGCGCCGGCGCCGGGGTCAGGCCCCACACCCCCGCCGCCGAGTCGTGGCTGAGCACGGCGTCATCACCCGCGTAGAGCAGCACTGCCACGAGCATCGCGCGCCGAGTCAGTCCCGCGTGCCCGACCGCGTAGACCAGCGGCAGCACGCGGTGCAGCGAGCCCGCCTCGAGGCGATGGGAGATCGATCCCCGCCCGATCTCAAGCGCGATCAGCTGCCGGCGATGCACGACGCCCGCCTGAGCCGCCGCCACCTCCGCCACCCCTGCTTCCCGCCGCCCTGCGACCTGCAAACTGTGAAAAACCCGGACCGGCCGGGCAAGTTTTTCCCCTCGCGCAGGCTCAGCCCCAACTATGCGAAAGACTTCACGACCACCGCCAAGATTTTCACGAAATGCATGCTCGCCAGGCGCCATCCGAGCAGGATCGCGCCCTCACGCGCGCTCCTCTTCCCCAGCCGCCGCTTTTTCCACTTCCGTCACAAAGTTGGCATGCGGGCGGCACAAAAGTGCGCGGTCGGCACAAAAGTGCGCGGTCGGCGCAACGTGGAGGCCGCCGTAAAGGAGGACGCGGAGGCGGCTAGACCGCAGCCGGGGTCCCGAGCTCCGCATACAGCGGATACCGCTCGGCAACCACCCGCACGCGCTCGGCGAGCTCGGAACGGACGTCCTCAAAGGAGCCGTTGGGATGAAGGGTCGAAGCGATTATGCGCCCCACCTCGACAAAGTCGTCAACGCCCAGACCACGGGTGGCCAGCGCCGGGCTGCCGATCCGCAAGCCCGAGGATACGGCCGGTGGCCGCGGGTCAAAGGGGACCGCGTTGCGGTTGACGGTGACGCCGATCGAGTGCAGACGATCCTCGGCCTGCTGGCCGTCCAGCGAAGACTCACGGAGATCGACCAACACGAGGTGTACGTCGGTGCCTCCGGTCAGGACCGAGACTCCGCCCCCGGCGCCCAGCAACTCGGCGGCGACCGCCCGGGCACCGGCCAGCGTGCGCTCCTGACGCTCGCGGAACGCCTCGGAGGCGGCGATCCGCAGGGCCACCGCCTTGCCGGCGATGATGTGCTCGAGAGGGCCGCCCTGCTGCCCCGGAAAGACAGCGGAGTCGATCTTCTTCTGGTACTCCTCCTTACAGAGGATCATCCCGCCGCGACCACCCCCGATCGTCTTGTGGATCGTGGTCGTGACCACGTCGGCCATCGGCACCGGCGAGGGGTGCAGCCCCGCGGCGACCAGGCCCGCGAAGTGGGCCATGTCGACCATCAGGTAAGCGCCCACCGAATCGGCAATGGCCCGGAAGCGATCGAAGTCGAGCTGGCGCGGATAGGCCGACCAGCCGGCGACGATCATCTTCGGCCGGTGTTCCTCGGCCAGCTGCTCGACCTCGTCCATGTCGATCAGGCTCGTTTCGCGATCGACGTGGTAGGCGACGATCTTGTAGAGCCGGCCCGAGACGTTGAGCTTCATGCCGTGCGAAAGGTGGCCGCCGTGGGCCAATTCGAGGCCCATTATTGTGTCCCCGGGCTGAAGGAGCGCGTGGTAGACGGCGGTGTTGGCCTGGGCGCCGGCGTGGGGCTGGACGTTGGCGTGCTCGGCGCCGAACAGCGCCTTGGCTCGATCGATGGCCAGCTGCTCGGCCACGTCCACGTGCTCGCAACCGCCGTAATAGCGCCGGCCCGGGTAGCCCTCGGCGTACTTGTTGGAGAGCACCGAACCCTGGCATTCGAGCACCGCCACGGGGGCGAAATTCTCCGAGGCGATCATCTCCAACGTCTGCTGCTGACGCTCGAGTTCGAGCGCCAGGATCTCGGCGATCTCGGGATCGACCTCGGCCAGCGGGCGGTTGAAGAAGTCCGGCGGCAGCGGGGCGCTCACAGGACGGCGAATAGTAGCGGCGCGGGCGGAGCCCCGGCGATCAATCCCGGCCCAGGTCCGCGCTGATCACCGCCAGGTCACGGTGCCGCCACGCCACGCGCGCGACAAACCCCGCCTCGTCCAACCACCGGAGCTGATCGACCAGCGGACTGGGCCGGTCAAAGCCGGGGGTCAGCGACGTCACGGCGTCGGCGGCATCCTCGGGGACGATCACGTCGCCGAGCACAAACCGACCGCCGCTCCCCAGCACCCCCGCCACCCGCGCGAACAGGTCGCGCTTGGCCTCGCCGTCGAGGTGATGCACGCACAGGGCGCTGGCCACCAGATCAAAGGGGCCGTCCGGCAGCGAATCCTGCAGGCGCCCGACCTGCAGCTGCACCCGATCGGCCGGGAGGGCGGACCGAGCCGCGTCGAGCATCGCGGAGCTCTCGTCGAGGCCCACCAGCTCCGCCTCAGGATGTCGCTCGAGCAGCGCCCGGGCCGTCTCCCCGGTACCGGTCCCGAGCTCGAGCACGCGTCGCGCTCCAGCGCCACTGGCCGTCGCCACCTGGGCCTGAAACTGCTCGTAGACGGGGATGTCGGCCCGGATCATCTCCAGGTAGGAACCGGGGGTGAAGTGAAACGGTCGCTCGAGCGCCGCCGCCACGTCCCGATCTGCCACTGCGCCGGGACGCAGAACCCGCCACTCGTTCTGATCCTCATACGCGCGCAGGTCCACCACGGTTGAGGCCGTCCCGGGCAGCGGGCCCCCGTCGATCAACATGTCGGCCCCCCGCTGGATCGAGGCCGGGACCTCCGCGAGCTCCCGGGCCTCGGGGCCCCCGGCCACGTTGGCGCTGGACTGAACGACCGGCCAACGCGCCCCCGCCAACCCCGGCACCACCGGGACCCGCAACCCCAGGCTCAGCCGGTCAGCGCCGCAGGCAAGCGGAAAGCGCAGCCGGGGGTTGGGGAGCAGCACCGTGACCGCGCCGGGCAGCAGCCGCTCTAGCGCGGCTCGGGTCCGCGGGCCGAGCTCGGGGAGCCCGTCGAAGGCCAAAGCGATCTCGAAGAACATGACCGCCGAGGGCTTGTCGAGCGGGCGGCGCTTGAGCCGATAGAGGCGCTCCACGGCCACCCGGCTGTGGGCGTCGCAGGCCAGGCCATAGACGGTGTCAGAAGGGAACACGGCCACCCCCCCGACCGACATGCAGCGCTCAAAGGCGACGGCGTCTACCGCGGAGGTCACGGGCGCCTCCCGACCATCACTCGGTCCTGGCCGGCCAGGTCGGCGAGGCGCTCCACCCTCCCAAAGCCCGCGTCGGCGACCAGCTCCGCCACCTCACCAGCCTGCTCGGGCCCGATCTCGAGCGCCAGCAACGCCGGAGCCCCCGCCTCGAGTCGCCCGACGGCCGCGATCAGGCGCCGGATCAGATCGAGTCCGTCCCGGCCGGCAAAGAGCGCGCCGGGCGGCTCCCAGCGGGCGATCTCGGGCGCCAACGCAGATCCGGCGGGGACGTAGGGCAGGTTGGCCAGGATCGCGTCCGCAGGGTCGCCGTCAAGCAGGTCAGCCAACCCAAAACCAACGGCGAGCTCGAGTGCCACGGCATTCGCGCGCGCCACCGCGACCGCGTCCGGATCGATATCCACTCCCCGTACAGACAAGTCAGGACGCTCGTCAGCCAAAGCAAGCGCGACGGCGCCGCTGCCGGTCCCGACGTCGAGCACGCGCGCTCCGGCGGGCAGCGTCAACCCGACCTCGACCAGCAGCTCAGTCTCGGGGCGCGGGATCAGCACCCGCCGATCGACGGACAGCGTGAGACGGCGAAAGTCGCGCCGGCCGACGATATAAGCCACCGGCTCGCGCTCAACACGGCGCGCCAGCAGCGACTCAAACTGCTCCCAGACCGACTCCGCCAGCAGCTCGGAACGATCCATCACCAGCCGCTCGCGGCCCACCGGGTGGGCGGGGTCCAATACCTCGCCGAGCAGCAGCTCGGCGTCTAACCGCGGCGTATCGCAGCCCGCCGCGGCGAGCAGGTCGCGACCGGTCGCGACGGCCATGCCCACCGGCCCGCGACGGGGAAGCCCAGCCGGACCCGACCCGGCCTCAGCCAACCGCCTTCTCCTCCAACCGCCGGCGCTTTTCGTCGTCCTGCAGGGAATCGGTGAGCTCGTCGAGCTCGCCCATGAGGATCGCGTCGAGATTGTGCACGAGCAGATTGATGCGGTGGTCCTTGACCCGCTTCTCGCCGTAGTTGTAGGTCCGGATCTTCTCGGCCCGCTGACCGGTGCCGACCTGGGCCAGGCGGTTGGCTCCGATCTCGGCTTGCTGCTCGGCCAGGGCCTGCTCGTAGAGCCGGGCGCGGAGCACGCGCATGGCCCGCTCGCGGTTCTGAAGCTGGGACTTCTCGTCCTGCATGGAGACGACGATCCCGGTCGGCTTGTGGGTGATGCGAACCGCCGAGTCGGTGGTGTTGACCGACTGCCCGCCGGGGCCAGAGCTGCGGTACACGTCGATCTGGAGGTCGTTCTCGTCTACCTGAACCTCCACGTCCTCGGCCTCCGGCAGCACCGCCACAGTCGCCGTTGAGGTGTGGACCCGGCCTTGGGACTCGGTCTCGGGGACGCGTTGGACCCGGTGGGTGCCGCCTTCGAACTTGAACACCGAGTAAGCGCCGTCGCCCTTGACGGCGAATGTGTAATCCCCGTCCCCGGTCGACAGCGGTTCGACGGTGAAGCCGAGCCGCTCGGCGTAGCGGCTCAGCATGCGGAACAGGTCAGCGGCCCACAGCGCCGCCTCGTCGCCCCCGGCGCCGGGACGGATTTCGACGATGACGTTCTTGTCGTCGTTGGGATCGCGCTCGACCATGGCGATCCGGATCTCCTCCTCGAGCGCTGCCAGGCGATCGCGCGAACTCTCCAGCAGCGACCGCAGCTCTTGGTCCTCGCCGTCCTCCAACAGCTCGCGCGCGCCCTCGAAGTCGTCGGCGGAGTGACGGTATTCCCCGGCCAGACGCGCGGCCGGCTCGAGTTCGCGGTAGGCCCGGCTGGCGGCTTCAAACTTCTCACGATCGCCGATCACCTCGGGGTCTGACAACTGGGCTTCCAGCTCGCCGAACCGGCTTTCGATCTGCTTGACGAGATCGTCGATCATGCCCGCGAGTGTAGGAGCCCACCCGGGGCACGACGCCGCTCACCCGAAGGACTCGAACCTCACGTCCCGCGGTCAGTGATTGGGGTTGACCGCGTCCTTGGCCTTGTCACCCACGTCGCCGACCGCGTTCTTGAGCTTGCCCGTGCCCTTGTCGACCTTGCCCTCGTTCTTGAGGCTCTGGTCGTTAGTCAGGTCTCCGGCTGCTTCCTTGACTCGCCCCTTGGCCTTATCCACTGTGCCGTCGTCTGCCATTTGTGCCTCCTTGGTCGGATTTAAGCTCGTGCTTGTGAGCTACCCCGAACCGACCCGGGCCAAGCCGCCCTAGGCCACTACTTCGACGCCGATCAGGTCGGCCGCGCTGGTCTCGCCCGGGGTCTCCAGCGCCAGCACGGCGTCCAGGGCGGCGATCGACACCGCCAGCTGGTCGAGGTCGGGCTCCCGGGTGGTCAGTTTCTGGAGCTGCAGTCCGGGATACATGACGGTCTGCACCCAGCGACGCGAGCGGTTTCGCCCCGCCCACTTGATCACCTCGAACGACAGCCCGGCGATCAAGGGAACCCCGAGGATGCGAGTCAGGACGAGAATCCACCAGGTGGGCAGGCCGATCGGTGCGAACACGAAGATGGCCATGATCATCACGATCAGCAGGAAGCTCGTGCCGCACCGCGGGTGCAGGCGCGAGTAGCGCTGGGCGCGCTCGGGCACCAACTCGTCGCCGGCCTCGTAGCAGGAGATGACCTTGTGCTCGGCGCCGTGATATTCGAATACGCGACGGAGATCGGGAATCCGCGAGAGCAACAGCAGGTAGCCGAGAAAGATCGAGGTGCGCAGTACCCCTTCGACCAGCCAGAAGAGCACCGACGAGCCGAGCTGATGCTTGATCAGGCTGGTCAACCCGACCGGGACGACGAAGAACAGCCCGATCGCGAACGCGACCGAGACCAACACGGTCCCAAACCAGGCCCCGCTGGAGATCTCCTCGTCCTCGCCGGGCAGCTGGGCGTTAGCCGAAAAGCTGAGGGCCCGCAGGCCGATCCCGAGGGACTCGACGAGGGCCACCACGCCCCGGAGCACGGGCAGGCGATAGGCCCGGTGGCGGCCCAAGCGCGAGGTGAGCGGAAACGAACGCACGGCGATCTCACCGATCTCGCCGTCTCCCCCGGTCGCGCCGTCCCCCCGGGTCGCTCCGATCTCGCCGGCCCCACCAGCTTCCCCCGATTCGGCGAGCTCGACCGGCGTGCGCACGGCCACCGCCCAGTGGGCGACGCCACGCATCATCACGCCCTCGAGCACCGCCTGGCCGCCCACGGGAGCGTCACGGACGGCGGTCAGCTGCTGATCGCCGCCCGCGCTCATCGTCTGTGCGCCGCGGCTAGCTGGCCGCGGGGCGAGCGGTGCGCCGGCCCTTGGCTACGCGCCGCTGGAAACGCTCGACCCGACCACCGGTGTCGACCAGCTTCTGCCGGCCCGTGTAGAAGGGATGGCAGGCGGAGCAGATCTCGACGTGGATCTCGGACTGCGTGGAGCGGGTCATGAACTCGTTGCCGCACGTGCAGCGCACATGAGCTTCGACGTAATTGGGATGAATTTCAGTCTTCATAGGACTACTGAGTGTAGCGACGCGCCCAAGCCCTTCAGCCGCCCGCGGCGGCCGGACAGGTGGCGGTCAGGACATTGTTGGCGCGGTAGAGATCGTGGATCTGAAGCGCCGAATCCGCGGTGATCGTGGGCGCGGTGCCGGTCGCACAGAGCGGGCCGACGAACTCCAGCGAACGGACGCTGTGAGCGCGCAGCAGCGCGACCGTGTCGGTGGTGGTGGCCGAGCCGTCGCCGGGTGCAAACAAGATCGAGAACGGGCCGGCGGCGCTGTTGCCCTGGTTGGCGATGACCGCGGTGTAGAGGTCCTTGTGCGGCTGGCTGGGCAGCGCGGTGACCGCGATCGACTGCACGACGAGGTCGGGGCGCAGCTCGCGTTCATGGCAGCGGCGGCTGAGCAGCTCGCTCTGCTCGAGAATCCGCTTGTGGGCTCCGATCCAACGGAATGAGACGCGAAAGCTGTAGGTGGCCGGGGCGGCGAGCGGGACCACCTGCTTCTGCACGTTCCAGACGTCGCCCGGGAGCTGTCCGAGGGTCGGGTTGGGGGGCTTGATCCACTTGTCGAGGTCTCCGGAATGGATCGCCGTGGGCGCCGTGCGGGGCTGGGCTGAGAGCAGGTCAAAGCGCACCGACATGTGCTTGGTACCGGGCACGGGCCGCATCACGGCGGTGATCGACACCGAGCGGTTAGCCGGCTCGAGCGCGCTCTGACAGGCGAACGCGCGCAGCTGGGCGCGCCGAGCCGTCGCGCCCGCGGCACCACCGGCGAACAGGATCGCGGCGCCCACCAAGAGCGCGCTCAGCCCTGCGGTCAAGCGTTTCATCACACCCCTAACAGCCGCGCCGGTCGAAAGTTTCTTTACGCCCCGCGCCGCCCGGCCGTCGGCCGCCCGGCGGCCGCGGCGGCGCCCGACCTAAGTGATCTGATAGAGCGGTCCGTCGCCACCCTCGGGGGGCGTCAGGCGCCCGCCCTTGGCGGTGATGGCGCCGCACTGCACGCAGTTGGTGTAGTTGACGGTCACGTCGACGAGGCCGGATTGGTTCCCACCCTCCCCATCGTCGGGGATCTCGTAGACCCCGGCCGGACACATGTAGCGCCACGCCTCGGCGATCTCCCGCGGCACGTGCTTATGGACACGGATGTGGTTGGGAGCGTCGTCGCGGGTGGCGTTGCCCGTGATGTAGACGGACGACAGCTTGTCGAAGATGTACTTGTTATCGGGCTTGGGGTACTTGTCGCGCGTGTCCCCGATGAACAGCGGCACGGTGTCGCCGCGATGCCAGGAAAGTCGCCCGCGCGGCACCTTGCCCTTGCTCATGATCGCCGCCCCGCTCAGCGGAGCCCCCTTGATAAAGCCCTTCTGCAGGGGCTGGCGCGTGTTGCGCACCTGGTAGAGCTCGGTGCCGATCGAGGACTCTTCGACGGCCTGCTCATAGCGCTCCAGCGACTGGCCGTCCTTGAGCGACTTATAGATCGCCTCCGCGGCCAGGATCCCTGACTTGATGCAGTGGTGAACGCCCTTCAGCGCCGCCGCGTCGACCATCCCGCCGGAGTCCCCGACCAGCAGCGCGCCGGGCATCGAGAGCTTGGGCATTGACCAGTAGCCGCCCCCGGGCAGCGCCTTGGCCCCCCAGCCGACGCGCTCGCCGCCCTCGAGGATGCCCTTGACCAGCGGATGCAGCTTGAACATCTGGAGCAGGTCATGAGCCGAGGTGGTCGCATCGGCGTAATCCAGGTCGACCACGAGGCCGATCGAAACCAGGTCGTCGCCGGTTTTCTCGTCCTTCATCGGGTAAAGCCAGGTTCCACCGACGTGGCCGTACTTGGACGGCACCTTCAATGGCCACGGACCGAGCGTGTGGATGACGCGGTCCAGCGGCTTGGGGACCTTCCACAGCTCCTTGACGCCGAGCTCCCAGACCTGGGGCTCGCGCCCCTCACCCAATCCGAACTCCTTGATCGCTACGCCGGTCAAGTGGCCCCAGCAGCCCTCGGCGAGCACGGTGACCTGGGCCTTGATGTCGGTACCGGGCTCGAAGTTACCCAGCGGCTCGCCATCCTTGCCCCGGCCCTTGTCGCCCGACCGAACGCCGACCACCCGACCGTCGTCCACCACCAGCTGCGTGGCCGCGGTCTCCGTGAGGATGTAGGCCCCGGCCTCCTCGGCTTTGGCCTGCTGAAAGCGGGCCAGGGCCGAGACCGAGACGACCTCGTTGCCGTGGTTCTTGAAGTTGGGGACGGCAAAGATCGGCACCGGGAGCTTGATCTTGCCGTTGGGCAGCGCGTAGATCGACTCCTTGGTGACCTCGCCGAACGCGAAGCGCTCCGCGCGCCACTCCTCGCGCGACATCTCGGGGAACAGCTCCTGAAGCGGACCCGGGCGCATGACCGCGCCCGACAGGTTGTGCCCGCCGCAGGTCTTGGCCTTCTCGACGACCGCCACCGGAACCTCGCCGAGCCGCTCCATCATCGCCTCGTCTTCGCCCAGCAGCGCCAGCAAGCGGTTGGCGCAGGCGAGACCGGCGGTCCCGCCGCCGACGATCGCCACCCCTACTTCGATCAGCTCGTCCTCGTCGTCGAGCCCGCGCTTGATGAACTCCCCCACCGGGTCTACCGGTGGGGGGAACTCGCTGGGCGCGTGGGGTGCTCTTCCGTTGCCGCTCGCCATCTCAGCCGCCCTTCTTGGCCTTGATGGCTTCGGTCAGCTTGGGCAGGATCTTGTTCAGGTCGCCGACGATCCCGAGATCTGAGAACTCGAAGATGGGTGCGTTGGCGTCCTTGTTGATGGCCACGATGTTCTCCGAGGACTGCATACCGACCTTGTGCTGGATGGCCCCGGAAATGCCGGCCGCCAGGTACAGCTTGGGGGAGACCGTCTTTCCGGTTTGCCCGATCTGAGCGGCGTAGGGGTACCAACCGGCGTCGACGACCGCCCGGGTCGCGGCGACGGCGGCGTTGCCCCCGAACGCCTTGGCCAGCGCGTCGGCGAGCTCGAAGCCCTCGGCCTTGCCGAGGCCGCGGCCACCGGCGACGAGGATGTCGGCGCCTTCGATGTCCACGTCGGCACCGCGCTGCTCGCCCCGCTTGACCATCTTGGCCTGGGTCGAGAACGGTGAGAGCTGCACTTCGACGTCGACGACCTCAGCCGGGCCGTCGCCGCTCTCCTTGGTCTCGAAGGCGTTGATCCGCCCGATGATGATCCCGAGCTCGCCGCGGTACTGGGAGACCGAGATCTTCGAATCGCCCAGGATCGGCCGGTGGGCGACGAGCTTGCCGTCCTGAGCCTTGACCTCGGTGACCTCCATCGTCACGCCGGCGTGCTTGCGGGCGGCGAGGCCGGCACCAATCTCGAAGCCGAGCAGGCCGCCGCCGAACAGCGCGTAGCCGTGACCACCGTCGTCGATGACCTTGGCCAT
>JBOGYN010000707.1:0-11236 GCA_050696855.1 Solirubrobacteraceae bacterium
GGCGCGGGCGCATCGGCGGCGCTCGGCCAGCGCGCGGCGGCCGGAGTCCGAGCGGCGGCGGGGCCCCCGAACAGGGTCATCTGGGGGGCCACGTCAGCGCTGAGGGGGACGAACTCGGGGGCCGGGCCGGCCTCAGTCTCCCGGCGCTGGGCGGACTCCAGGGCCGCGTCGTCGAGGCCCTCTTCGGGTTGGCCGCGCCGCAGCGAGCGGCGCAGCTCCTGTTCGATCGTCGCGGCGTGATCGCGCAGCACGGGGTCGGCGGGCACGTACAGCCAGCTCGGGTGCGCCGGACGGCCGGGCAGCGTGCGGACGAACCGTCCCACGATCTGGCGGAAGATGAGCGGCGTCTTGGCGGCGGTGGCGTAGACGCCGACCCGGAGCCGGGGAATATCCACGCCTTCGGAGACCATGTTGACGGCGACGATCCAGCGGTCGGTGGAGTGGGTGAAGGCGGCCAGCTTGGCCGCCGCCCGGGGCTCGGCGTGCAGTACCACCAGCGGTACCCGTCCCGTCGCCTCGCGCAGCAGCTTGGCGATCCGCCGCGCGTGCTCTGAATCGGCCGCGATGACCAGCCCGCCGGCGTCACGGTGTCCGTCGGCGCGGATCTCCCGCAGCTTGGCGTCGGCTTCGCGCAGGATCCGCGGCAGCCCATCGGGCAGCTCGGTGGAGATCGCCGTCCGGTAGCGGCGACTGGCCTCGCGAGTGGAGAGGACGGTCTCAAAGCTCGATTCGATCACGTCACCGCCACTGCGCCAGGACAGGGTGCCGTCGTAGGCCACGAAGCAGACCGGGCGGCAGATCCGGTCCACCACGGCCTCGGCGTAGCTGTAGGACACGTCGGGCTCGGCCATCCCCTCGCCGTCGTAGCGCACCCCCGGGATCGGGGCGGCATCGGAGCGAAACGGCGTCCCGGAGAGCAGCAGCCAGCGCTCACCGGCGGCGAACGCCTTGACGAAGCCGACGCCCCAGGCCAGCTCCTCACCCAGGTGGTGGGCCTCATCGGCGATGACCAGCGTTCCCCGCGACAGCTCGCGTCCCCACCGGACCGGCGACTTGGCGATCCGCGCATAGGTGACCGAGACGCCGTGAAAGCCACTCGGGGGCCGGGGCGAGTCGGCGTCGGGGGCGAGGTCAAGCCCGAGGTCTGCGGCCGCCCGGGCCCACTGGCGCGTCAGCGGTGCGGTCGGGCAGGCGATCACGACCGCCCGTGCGCCGCCGGCGCTCAGCTGGGCGCGCGCGAGCTCCAGCGCCGGGCGGGTCTTGCCCGCGCCCGGCGCGGCGGAGAGGAGGAACGGGCGGACGGGATCGTCGCTCCAGGCGGCCATGGCCGACAGCGCACGCTCCTGCCAGGTGCGGAGCACGGAGCGGTTGGCGGGTGGACGGGGCGAGGGCACGGGTCGGCCATCGTGCAATACCGGCCGGACGAAATCGGTTCCCGCCCACCCGGTCACATTCCTGCGCCGGGGCCCGTCATAGAGGCAGGACTACGAAACTGGAGGCCGAGATGGCAACCGCGTTGATGCTATGACCAGTCGCGACGAGGTGATGACGATGGATGAACGCGAGCTGCTGGCCGAACGCTTCGAGGCCAACCGGACCCACTTGCGGGCGGTGGCCTACCGAATGCTCGGCTCGCTGAGCGAGGCCGACGACGCCGTCCAGGAAGCGTGGCTGCGGCTCAACGGCTCGGACACGAGCCAGGTCGAGAACCTCGCGGGCTGGCTGAGGACGGTCGTTGCGCGAGTGTGCCTGGACATGCTGCGCTCGCGAAAGTCACGCCGCGAGGAACCGCTGGAGGCGCACGGAGTTGCGGTCGTCCGGCCTGAGTGCGAACATACGTTCGCACTATGATTGCCTGTGTCCTCATCCCCCGTCTGTCCCTCACCACCGCCGTCGGTGACCGGGGTGAGCTTCTCCGGGTGCCGGCAGCGCTCGCCCCCGAGCCGGGAGGCGCCCAGCAGGTCGGGGAGGTGTCGCCGGCCGCCGAGGCGTTCGGTGTGCACGCGGGGATGCGGCTCGGTGAGGCACTGGCTCGCTGTCCCCGCCTGACCCTCGTGCCGCCTGACCCGGCGGGGGTGGCCGACCACTGGGAGCGGCTGCTGGTCCGCCTGGAGTCGATCGGGGCCGCGGTCGAGCCCGAGCGGCCCGGTCTGGTCTGCTTTGACGCCCGCGGGCTGCTGCGTCTGCACGGAGGAATCGAAGGCGTGCTGTCGGCCGCGCGCCGGGCGCTGCGCGTCCCCGCTCGCTTCGGAGTGGCGCCGTCGCGCTTTGCCGCCGTCGCCGCGGCGACCCGGGCCCGGAGCCGGCGGGCGGAGATCGTGGCCGGGGACCAGGCACGGGCCCGGGCTTATCTGGCGCCGATGCCCGTCGCGTTGCTGCGGGCGCGGCTCGCGCTGTCTGATCTGCCCGAAGCGCTCGAGCGGCTCGGGGTGGGAACGCTCGGCGAGCTCGCTGCCCTGCCCGTGGCCGCGCTGGCCGATCGCTTCGGCAAGCGAGGGCTACTCGCCCACCAGCTGGCCACTGGCGCTGACAGCGCGCTGTGCCCCCGGCGCGCGAGCGAGTTTCTGCGCGAGGCACTGGAGCTTCCCGAGGCGGCCTCGGGTCCGCAGCTCGAGCGTGGTCTCGGCCTGCTCATCGACCGTCTGCTTGCGCGGCGCGAGCGGCGGGGACGGACGCTGCGGGCGGTGGTCATCTCCGCGGTGATGGTCGAGAGGGGGGGGACATGGCGCGAACAGGTCGTGTTTCGCGAGGCGCTCTCGGATCCGCTGCGGATGCGGCTCGCGCTGACGCCACGTTTGGCCCAGATGCCGGCCCCGGCCGAGATGCTGAGGCTCGCCGTCGAGCGCTTTGGCCCCCCCGCCTCAGATCAGCGGGTGCTGCTCGACGATCCGGCCGCCGCCCGGGCCGCCCGGTTGCGGGAGGCGATCCGCCAGACCCGGGCTGCCGCCGGTCCTGAAGCGGCGCTGCGAGTGCTCGAGGTCGACCCCGATTCGCGTTTCCCCGAGCGCCGGTCCGTCCTGGCTCCCTACGAATGACGGGTCCCCGTCGTCTTTCAGTGCCCCGCCGCGTGGCAGTTGGCGCCGACGCGGCCGGCCGGCCGGTGACCGTCGAGGACCGGACCGTGGACTCGGTCCGGGAGTCGTGGCTGATCGAGGATCGCTGGTGGACCGAGCGACCGCTGCGCCGGCGCTACTGGGAGGTGGTGACCGTCTGCGGTCGTAACGAGGTGGTCTTTCATGACCTGCTCAGTGGGGGGTGGTGGCGACAGCGCTGACTCCCGAGCGGGGGAGGCTCGTCAGTCGAAATCAGGGCGCGACTAAACTGGCGGCAATGACCGCCACGCGTGCCCCGATCGATCCCGGCCCGGTCGCCGTGGGGACGTGGAGCGGGGGGCGCTTCATGCACTTCGGCCAGCCGCTCGATGACGAGCGCTTCCTGAACCTGATCCGGCCCGACGAGGCGATCCGCACGGTCATCACCGCCGACGTCTACGGCGCCGGCGAAGCCGACACGATGCTCGGACGGGCGCTCGTCGGTCAGAGCCGTGACGAGATCTGTGTGGTCGGCGCTGTCGGACACGACTTCTACGAGGGCGAGCGCAACGGGCCCAAGGGATTCCCGCGCTTCACCGATCCCGCTCTGCGGGGTGCCGACGGCTACGCGGACTACCTGCGGATGGCGACCGAGCGCAGCCTTGAGCGCTGCGGGGTCGACAGCTTCGACCTGCTCCTGCTGCACAACCCCGATCGCACCGGCTACACGAGCGAGGCGGTCTGGAACGGGATGTCGAGCCTGCGCGAGGCCGGACTGACCCGGAAGATCGGGGTGGCGCCGGGACCGGCCAATGGCTTCACCCTTGACCTGATCGACTGCCTGGAGCGCTTCGGCGCGATGATCGACTGGGCGATGATCATCCTCGGCCCGCTCGAGCCCTGGCCCGGCGAGCTCGTGCTCGACGCGGCGGCCGACCACGACGTCGACGTGATCACCCGGGTGGTCGACTACGGGGGCCTGTTCTTCGATGACCTCGAGCCCGGCTCCGAGCTCGTCCCGGGGGACCACCGGGGTTTTCGCCCCGCGGGCTGGCTCGAGGCCGGGCGCGAGCGCATCGACACCATGCGCCCGGTCGCCGAGCGCACCGGGCTCAGCATGATCCAGCTCGCCTGTCAGTGGAACCTGGCCCACGAGGCCGTGTCCTGCGTTGCTCCGACCCTGATCCAGGAGCTGGGACCGCACGCGCGCCCGGTGCAGGACAAGCGCGCCGAGCTGGCTGCGCTGCCCACCGAGCTCGCGCTCAGCCCGGCCGACGTGGAGGAGATCCGCGCTCGTGGCGACAACAGTGGCTGCATGGCGCTCAAGGGCGCCAGTCCCGAGCACGAGGGGGCCGAGCTACCCGACCGCTGGGGCCTCGACGACCGTCTTTTCCGGGTCGCCGACCGCTGGAGCATCGACCCGACGCGCGACCTCTCTCACCAGGTGACGGCGTGAGACGTCCTGTGTCAACCCCTCGGGTTCGGGATGACGATTTTGGTGTGTTGTTGGAGTCCGTGGTGGCGCTGGGGGTTGTAGGGGACGCCGTCTTGCCAGCAGCGCCAGAGGACTCGGGTCCAGGCGCGTCCGACGGTTCGGATCGCGCGGGGGTGGTCGTGTCCGCGGGCGCGGGCGCGGGCGTAGTGGTCTTGGGCCCAGGGATGCCAGTGGCGGGTTGCGTCGGCCAGCGTCGAGGTGGCGTCGCGGAGGCGGTGGTCACAGCCGCGACGGAAGCACGCGACCTTCTTGCGTCCGGATTCGACAGCGACGGGGGTCATGCCGGCGTCGGCGGCGAGGTGATCGGCGGTGGGGTAGCGGGCGCGGTCATCGCCGATCTCGGCGAGCAGGGTGGCGGCGCAGATCACGCTGTCGGGACTCTTGAAGAACGACAGGAAGATGTGCCCGTCGGGGTGGGTGCGGACGGCGTGGCCGATCTCCGCGGTGAGCAGGCGGATCTGCTCAACGATCGGTCCCAGGGCGGCGATGAGCGCGAGCACGAGACCGCGGCGGGCGTCGGCTTCGATCTCGCCAGCGCGGCCGGACGGGGCGGCGCGGAGCTTGTCGAGCAGCTCGCTGGGGGTCTTGCGTCCGCAGTAGTGGTGGCGGGCGAGGAACTGCCCGAGGCGTTTCTCGCCAAGCCCGCGCGCGTCGACGGGCGATGGGTAGCGCGCCAGGAACGCGAGGCTGATCGGACTGTCGAGATCGCTGAAGATCATCGTCGCGCCGGGCCAGAACCGCTCAAGCTCGGCCCGGAGTTGGTTGCACAGCGCGACGCGCTGCTCGACCAGGACCTCCCGTCCGCGGGTCGCCGCCCTGAGCGCCTTGGTCTGGTCGCTGTCGGGGATCAGCGCCCGGAAGCGGTGATGGTCGGTGCGCGCGAGCTCGCACAGCAGGAACGCGTCGAAGCGGTCAGACTTCCCGCCGGCCGGCCGGAACCGGGGCCGGGCCGCGGCGACCATGTTCGGATGGATCGCCAGGACGGTCAGTCCGGCGTCCAGGAGCCGCTCGACCAGCAGCCCGTCCGGGCGCTCAACCGCGACCCGGAACACGCCGAGCGTGACCAGCGTGCGACACAGCCTCACGATCCCCGCCTCGTCGTGGGTGACTGTCTCCGCCCACAGCCGTTCGCCGTCCGCGTCGGCGACGAACACGTCATGCGTGTCCTTCGCCCAATCGATTCCAGCACACGCACCCTCTGCCATCGGTCCTCCCTCTCGATCGCTCGACTGATCGCCGACCGGGAGCTACCGTTGCGGGTGCTCATAGACAGGCCCTCAACGGGGCTACGTCCTGTTGCCGCTTGCGGCAGCCCCCACCGCCGGGACGGGCAGGTCTCACGCAGGCCCTCCCAGGGGCAAGCGAGCAAGGCCCTCTCCCGGCGGCGGTCGGCTGCGCGACCCTATCCAGCAGGCCGCACAACCAAGGTTGACCTATGAGCGAGCCTTCCGCCGGTGACGGTGTGAGCCCAGCCTTGACCGGCGGCTGCGTGTGCGGCGCCGTGCGGTATGAGGTCAGCGCTCCGTTCGTGTCAGCCAGCTACTGCCACTGCACCCGCTGCCAGCGGCGGACCGGCACGGGGGCATCGGCCAACGGCCGGGCCGAGCCGGGATCGTTTCGGGTCACTGCGGGAGCGGAGCTTCTGCGCGCCTTCCGGCCCGACACGGGCTTTGAGAAGTGGTTCTGCGGCGAGTGCGGCTCGGCGCTCTTCAGCCGCTCGCCCACCGAGGCCGACCAGGTCGGCGTGCGGCTCGGCACGCTGGACTCAGATCCCGGTGTCCGCCCGAGCTACCGGCAGTTCACCCAATACGCCGCGGTCTGGGAAGCGATCCCCGACGACGGGTTGACCCGCTATCCCGAGAGCCGCGCCGCCGCTGAGTCCTAAGCGTCGGACTGCGCGAGCTCGGCCCGCACCCACTCGCAGCCGACCGAGAGGTCCGGCACACCCATGGCGGCGGCCACGTTGAGCCACATCCCGTAGCGGAAGAAATCATCGATCCGCTCCTGGTCAGCGCCCGAGAGCTCCTGCACGTGGGCGACGAGCCGGGCGTAGAGGGCGCGAACGCGGTCGCGGATGACCTCGTCCTGGCAGGCCGCGTAGGACTGCAGCTGCAGCATCAGATAGTCGCGGTTTGAGTCCAATAGCTCGACGTAGGCGTGCCCCATCGCGTTGACCATGTCGGTGTCGGGAAGGGCCGTGGCGGGGTCGAACTCCGCCGCCGCGGCCGTGAAGCGCTCGCTGACACGCTCGAAGCAGCGCTCAACTGCGGCTAGGAACAGCTCGCGCTTGCTGCCGAACAGGCTGAACACGTAGGGCTGGGCGACGCCGACCCGGCGGGCGATCTTGTCCACCGGGGTGCCGTGGAGGCCGGCTTGGGCGAACTCGTGGACGGCCGCCTCGATCAGCGCGTACCGCCGCTCGGCGGCGGGGACGCGCTGACGCGGGGCCTGCTTCTCAGTGACGGTCGGGCCGGCCATCGAAACCACGTTGATCCTATTCCTCGCTCAGGCCGTGGCGTGGGTGAGGGCGGGGACGGGATCGCCGGTCAGGTCTGACCCGGCTCGGCCGGCCTGGGCCTGGACCCGCTCAGTCTCGGCATGGGCATCGGCCGTCGCCCGGGTGCTGAACGGCAGCAGCAGGGCGATCAGGGCGCCTGCGCCGAGCACCGCCGTGCCCACCCACATCGCCGGCGTGAGCCCGTTCACAAACGCCTGCGGCGAGGCGTAACCGCCGTGGCTGGTGAACACGGTGGCCAGCACTGACACGCCGAGCACGCCGCCGAGCTCGCGGATCGCGTTGGTGGCCCCGGAGGCCTGGCCGGCCTGATCGGTGCGCACCGAGGACAGGACGGCGTTGGCGGCCGGTGCAAACACGAGGGCCATGCCGGCGCCGCCGAGGACGAACGGTCCGATCATGCTCGTGTAGGTCTGGTCGACACTGGCCAGCGTGGCCAGCCATCCGAGGGCGACCGCTTGGAGCCCTAGCCCGGCGGCCATGAACAGGCGGCTGCCGAAGCGCTCGGAGAAGAAGCCGGCCAGCGGTGAGACGACCATTGTCGCCCCGGTCCACACCAGCAGCTTCACGCCCGCCTGTAACGGCGAGTTGTGGAGCACGTTCTGCAGGAACTGGCTGAGGAAGAAGATCGAGCCGAACATCCCGAAGTACATCGCCAGCGAGACGACGTTGGTGACCGCGAAGCTCCGCTGCGCGAAGAAGCTGATCGGGAGCATGGGCGCCTCGGCGCGACGCTCATAGGCGATGAAGGCGGCTACCAGAGCCGTGCCGGCGATCAGGACGATCAGCACGGTGGGGCTGGTCCAGCCCAGCGACTGCGAGCGCACGAGCCCGTACACGACGCCGAACAGGCCGGTGGAACCCAGTGCCAGGCCGCCGAGATCCAGCCTGGCATTGGGCCCGCGGCTTTCGATCAGGCGAGCGCCGGCCAGCGGCACCAGGACCAGGCCGATGGGAACGTTGATCCAAAAGATCCAGTGCCACGAGGCGGCCTGCACGACGGCGCCGCCGACCAGCGGGCCGAGGGCGACGGCGATCCCGCTCACACCGGACCAGACCCCGATCGCCACTCCCCGCCGGGCGGGCGGAAAGGCGTCGGCGAGCAGCGTCAGCGTCAGTGGGGTGGCGATCGCGGCCCCGAAGCCCTGGACGGCCCGGGCGGCAATCAGGGCGCCGGTGGTCGGGGCCAGCGCGGCGGCCGCCGAGGAGAGCGTGAACAGCCCGATCCCGAACATGAACATCCGCTTGCGCCCGAAGCGGTCACCGAGGGCCGCGCCGGTGAGGAGAAAGACGGCATAGGAGAGCGTGTAGGCATTGACCGTCCACTCGAGCGACTGGATCGACGCCCCCAGATCGCGATGGATGCTGGGCAGCGCGACGCTCACCACGAGGTTGTCGAGCACGACCATGAACAGGCCGATGGAAACGATGGCGAGGGTCCAGCCCCTTCGGCGTGAGTCAGGCATCTGCGCCTCCAGAAGTAATTAGTGACTGCTAACGATAAATAGCTTAGCAGCCACTAATAACTTGTCAAGCAGGGCCGCAATCGCTCCTTGGCTCAGCCTGGTGGGTCGAGCTTGGCCTCGGAGCGCTGGGGCTCGAACAGCTCGACCGGGTTCCCCGACGGATCCTCGACCAGGATCTGGCGACCACCGACCCCGGCCACGATCTCGTTGCGGAAGCGCGCGCCGGTGCTTTGCAGAGCGCTCGTGGTCGCGTCGAGATCGTCGACCTCAATCTGGAAGCGGTTCCAGCCTCCGGGGGCGGGAAGGCTGCCGTCAGGCATCGCCTGGCCGCCCCCGGGCCCGCCACCAGGGGCGCTGAGGACGAGGCGCAGGTCGCCGCGGGAGAGCATCGCGAAGCTCGGCGCCGGGTGCATGTCCTCGTGGAAGCCAAGCTGTTTGCAATAGAAATCGATCGCCGCATCCACGTCATTGACGATGTAGCGGACGCTGACCGTGGCCATGGCAGCTCCCTTCGTGGTTTGTCTCCCCAACGTAAGGGCTAGCGTCTGTCTCCGCCAGGTGCGAACATACGTTCGTGCGCGCCCAGGACAGAACGGGCGCTCAATCAATCAAGAAAGGACGGTTGGGTATTCGTTCTGAAAGCTCAGGGAAGCCTGCCGGTGGAAGTCCGGTCCAGGGAGACGCCAGAGTCCCTGGTAGTGAGGCCCCCGTGCGTCGCCGAGAGGCGGGGTGCGAAGCGGGGTGGATCAACTGGCCGGTCCGCAACATTAAGCGAAGCCTGCGGCGTCGTCATTGTTCACCGCCCGTGAGGGTGGTCAAGGAGGAGCCGAGCCCGCGTGAACAGGGCGAAGGCCACGGAACGCACCTGGGAATCTGGAGCGGGTGCGGAGGAACCTCCCGGCGTATAGGGCGTGGAACGGTCAGACGGTTGTCCTGGGAACTGGGGAGACCCTCCTCGGCCTCGTCCCTGCGGGGGATGAGAGCAGCATCGGTCTATAAGCGGCAGCACCGTGAAGTGGCCGGTAGCCGAGAGGGAGTCGGAGGGGGTCGTAGTAGTGCTGATGGTCGGGACAACACAACCCGGCCGGAGCGAAGGGCCCCTGCTTCATCCATGCATATCAACGGAAGGGAGGGACGCTGATGAGTGCCAGCAGTTCGGCTAGTTCCGTCAGCCCGGCCGGTGGCCGGGACCGCGTTCGAGCTCTCCAGCGAGTGCTGTATCGCAGTGCCAAGCAGGATCCCGAGCGTCGGTTTCACGCCATGTTCGACAAGGTCGCCCGCAGCGACGTGATGGGCCGGGCGTGGAGCGACGTGCGGGCCAACAAGGGTGCTCCCGGGGTTGATGGCGTCAGCATCAAGGACGTCGAGACCGCCGGGGTGCAGGCATTCCTCGAAGAACTCGCCGAGGATCTCCGGTCAGGCCGGTATCGGCCCCGGCCGTTGCGGCGGGTGCATATCCCCAAGCCGGGCCGGCCGGGACAGACCCGGCCGCTCGGGATACCCACAGTCCGTGACCGGGTGGTGATGGCCGCCGCGAAGATCGTGCTCGAACCGGTGTTCGAGGCCGACTTCCTGGCGTCCAGCTTCGGGTTTCGCCCGAAGCGCTCGGCCCATATGGCGATCGAAGCCATCAGGGTCGCGGCCAACCGGAACGGCAACTGGGTGCTCGACGCTGACATCAAGGCATGCTTCGATGAGATCGATCACGACGTGTTGATGGCCGATATCGGCCGTCGCGTGATCGATCGGCAGATGTTGAAGCTGCTGCGGTGCTGGCTGCGGGCGGGGATCTTTGAGGGCGGAGTGATCACCGCGTCCGGTGCGGGCACTCCGCAGGGATCGCCGATCTCCCCACTGCTGGCGAACATCGCGTTGCACCGCCTCGATCAGGCGTGGCAGGGCGACGCTCTCCGAGCGGGGACTCTAATCCGCTATGCAGACGACTTCGTGATCGTCTGCCGCACCGCCGATCAGGCCATGGGCGCCTGGCGGCAGGCACGGACTGTGCTGGCCAACGCCGGGCTCCAGGTGAGCCCGGAGAAGACCAGGATCGTCGAGCTGACCGAGGGCAAGCAGGGCTTTGATTTCCTTGGGTTTCACCTGCGCAAGGTGGAGTCCTGGAAATGGCGTGGCAGGTGGTACCTCCAGCGCTGGCCCTCGTCCCGGGCGATGAAGAACGTCCGGGCGAAGATCAGAGAGCTGACCGACCGCCGCTACGCCGGGATCCAGTTGGAGGTCGTGGTTGAGCGCCTCAACCCGGTGATCAGGGGTTGGGGCAACTACTTCCGGGTCGGGAACTCCGCCCGGAAGTTCTCACAGATCGACAGCTACGTCCACGAACGCCTCGCGATCCTCGCCAGCGACAAGCACAAACGCTCCGGCCGGAACTGGGGCACCCGCTTTGACAGCGAGTGGCTCGACCGGTTCGGCGTCTACACCCTAACCGGAACGGTCCGCTACGGGACTGCGCATGCCCTGCGATGAAGGGTGTCGGAGAGCCGTGTGCGGGAGAACCGCACGCACGGTTCGAAGCGGCAGCGGGAGGCAGAAACGACCAGTCGGCCACGTCCGTGCGGCCGTTGAAGCCTCCCGCTGACCCTACAGGACTGGTTCGCCTTGACCTACACATCTCCTCGGCCACGTTCCAGTTCGCGTCGAGCGAGGAACGGGTCAGAGTCCACAGGGCCGTGGTAGCGACCGGCACCACGCCGGCGCTCTCGACGTCCAC
>JBOGYN010000708.1:0-8607 GCA_050696855.1 Solirubrobacteraceae bacterium
GCCCCCTTCGGGTTCGGCGCCCCCTTCGGGTTCGGCGCCCCCTTCTGGTTCGGTCGCGGCGTCGGGGTCGGCGTCAAAGACCTCCGGCGGTGGGGTCTCGGATGCGCTGATCGTCGTTCTGGCCGCCGCGCTCGTGATCGTGGTGGGCGGGCTGGGACTGGGTGTCGGGTGGCGCCGGCGCCGGCGCCAGGCGGGATCGCCGTCGGCGCCCGTATCGGCGGCCCGGGCGCGGTGTGCTATCCCCGGCTTTGCGGCGCTGTGCGTGGTCGCCTTTGCGGTTCCGATCGCGGTGCTGGCCGCGACCCGTCATTCCCACTCCCCGTCCGGCACGTCCACGGCGGCCGTGGTGACGCCACCGCCCTTCAGTTGGCCGGCCGGAGCCCACCGGGCGCCTGCCTTCGCGCTGCGCGATCAGCACGGTCAGCCCGTGTCGGTGCGGGCCTATCGCGGGCGGCCGGTGATCGTCACCTTCGTCGATCCCCTGTGCCGGAACCTATGCCCGCTCGAAGCGCACGTCCTCAACGCCGCGGTGGCCCAGATGCCGGCCGCGCAGCGCCCGACCATCCTTGCCGTCAGCGTCGACGTCTATGCCAACAAACGCGCCGACCTGCTCCAGGACGTCCGCAAGTGGTCACTGGTCCCCGAGTGGCACTGGGCGGTCGGAACCCGGGGGGCCTTGGCTGCGGCCTGGAAGCAGTACAAGATCGGCGTCTCGGTGGTGACCAGGCGGATCGCCGGTCACACGATCAACTACATCACCCATACTGAGGCTGCCTACGTGATCGATCCGAGCGGCCACGAGCGGGCGCTGTTTCTGTGGCCGTTCTATCCCCAGGACGTGGTCCGGGTACTCCGGCAGCTCAGCTGATACGCGGCATCGAGCCATAGCTGATACCCGGCATCGAGCCATCGCGGCCCCGGCGACCATGCATTTCGCGAAAATCTTGCCGCCTCGCTTCGAGTTTTGCGCAAAGTTGGGGCTGAGCCTGCGCGAGGGGGAAAACTCCCCGGCGGGCGTCGAGTTTTTCACGTTCTACAGCGCCGGGATAAACCGGCATGAGGTCAGTACTGACACGCTCAGACCGACGATCGTGACGGCGAGAGCGAGGGTGGCGTCGAACGGCGCGGGCAAGCTGATGGCCGTGTTCGTGGGCGGCGGTCGATCGCCGTTCGTGCCCTCTTCGGCCCGGGTAGGGATCCCACCACGGGAGCTTGAAGGTGGACGAGCTGGAGGGCAGCCCGGTGACCCAGCGCCTGGGATATGAACCCGTTATCGGGATCAATCGTCGGCTGACCCGTTCATCGCCTCCGTGGGGGTCGGGGGACAGGGCCCAGGCGCGTAGGTGCGTGGCCTACTCCGGCGATGCGCCGGAGGGTCGGCTTGCCGTGTCGCATGGTGGCGAGAGCGAGGACCGAAACCAAGCCGCCGTCGAAGCGGGGGACTCGCTTGAGGGTGATCATGCGGCGATGTGTTCGGACGATCCGCTCGCCGGCGCTCAAGCGGGCGACGATCTCATAGCCCGTGGCTCCGGGGACCGTACCCCAGCTCACCCGGAGCGTGAGGCCATGTCTGGTGACCTTCAGGTGCGCCGGCTTGTCGAGGTGCGGCGAAGGCGGCGTGAACGAGGCGAGCTTGACCGTCTCGGCCGGCAGTCCGGCGAGCTCGAACTGCGCAAGGATGGTTCTGCGGTCTTTGCCTGGGGCTGGGGTGAAGCTCAGCTGCCCGCGCCCGCCGCCGCTGATGGTGGCGATGATGCGGCTGCCACCGTGGGCGATCTGCTCGACGAACCTGACGCGCTGGTCGGTACGGGGGGCGACATTGTAGAAGAGCGTCCGCCGCGCGCCGCTGCCCCGCACCGACGCGCTGATGCGAGCCTTGGGCTGGTCGGAAGCCTGGCTCATCGTCTTCAGTGCCGGGGATCCGGGAAGGAGTTCGATGCTGTAGATACCGGGAGCTGGGTGGACCAGCCCGACCACCGTGGCGTCCAGCTTCTCGGAGCGGAGGATCCGCACCTCCGGGCTCAGGGCGAGCCCCGACGCGGCGGAGCTGGTGAGGACCTTGCCGTCTGGAGTGTGCACACCCACTGCCGGCGCGCCGCCGACGCCGTCGAGGCGGATCGCTCGGCTGCGGTCGCCGCGCTTGATCCTCACTGGAATCGACGCTCCCGCCGCCACGGCGCGGCCGGCGCGGGCCGAGTGCACCTGCGTGTCGACGAACGGCGACCACCGGCAGCCGTCGAACGGCCAGAAGTAGATGTGGAACGGCGAGAACCGGACGCCTCCGCCCACGTTGATGTCGCCGAGGAACGTGCCGATGTGGACACAGCCACCGGCGCCCAAGTCGGAGACCGCGCCGATCGCCCCCGCGCAGACGATATCGGCCAGACAGGCGGTGACTTCGCCCTTGATGCTGAACCGTCCGTTGGCGAAGTTGAACTCGCCGTCGACGCGGCCGGTCAGATCCACGATCCCCGCGAAGTGCGCGGCGATTCCGCCTCCCAGCCCGACGTAGCCAGGGGCCTCGTAGAGCAGGTAGGCGCGGCCGAACGGCGTGACCCCCGCGAGCGGGAGGTCGATCGAGGCATCAGCAGCGATCGCGAACGTCGTGCCGGTGTAGCGGCGGTTATAGAAATCGGCTGGGAAGGCGGGAGGATGGCCAGGGACGTCGACCTCGGAGTGGTCGAGGACGAACGGAGTCGCGTCGCTCGGGAAGGCCAGCACCAGATGGCCCTCGATCACCAAGATCCCCTCGGCGGTGAGCTTGGCGTTGGCCAGAAGGCGCGTCGGGTCCAGCCCGATGCCGAACCCGATCCGGTTCAATGCCACCCCGGCGAAGAGCTCGATCCCCGGGGCCGGGAAGTCGAGGCTCGCCTCCAACTTGACGAGGCTTCCGTTGCGGATGACCACGCCGCCGTTGGGGGGGATCACGTCCAGGCAGGCCCCATCGATGACGCACGCGCGGCCCTGGCCGGCCCATTCCTGACTTGCGCGGGTGTAGTCCAGCTGCAGG
This sequence comes from Solirubrobacteraceae bacterium, assembly GCA_050696855.1. Taxonomy (GTDB): domain Bacteria; phylum Actinomycetota; class Thermoleophilia; order Solirubrobacterales; family Solirubrobacteraceae; genus Palsa-465. The sequence continues at coordinate 3,011 of JBOGYN010000708.1, forward strand.
CTGTCTATCCCCAGCCCCCCGATCTCGGCGTCGATCGGCCCGATCCGAAGGCTGTCGATCACCAATCCGTCGGCGTTGGTGGCCCGCAGGGTGACGTCGCCCTGGACCGAGACGCCCCCGACCTCGAAAAAGCTCGGCAGCGCGAGATGGACGCGGATCGTCAAGCCGAATGTGTCGCCGCTGTCGTCCAGGGTGACCTTGACGTTCCCCCCCAGCGCGAACCCGGCGATGTCCGCCAGTCCCCCGGCCGCTCGGGCGAAGGAGCCGAGCGGGATCTGTCCGGCGCTCGGGTTGAGGTTCATGTCGAACGATCGCGTGTGCTGCAGGGCTACCCCCCCGACGGAGATTCCGGCGTCAGAGCTGACGATCGCGTCCATCTGCGGCGCGATCACGATCGCGGCGCCCGCCCCCGGGTCGAGCGTCAGACCGTTGACCTTCAGCTTCCCGTAGGTGATGTAGACGTCGGGCAGCTGGACTACGAGGTTGGCGACCCGGCTGTCCACCTTGCCTGGATTGAAGGGGATCGCGATGGCCTCGCCCCCCGGGATTCCCAGAGACTTGACGAATGGGAACATGACTCAGCGCTCGGCCTTCGGAATCTCATCGAAGGTGCTGACCTGCCGCAGGCACCCCTCGAACTGCAGACCCCCCTCGACCACGGTCCGAGGCGTCACGCAATCCCGCAGCAGGATCTGGTCGCTCAAGGTCGGAATCGAGCGGTGGCCGACCGGCTTGAGCTTGAAGTCACCCGGCGCCGCACACGCGTATACCGGCGCCTTCCTTGATAGGGCAACGTTCACCCGTCCCGCGAGCCGGCGCTGCGCGGCGGTAAGCGGCGCCGACGCTGCGACTGACACCGAAGTCGTCAGCGGCAGCCCAGAGCCCCCCGGTCCGATCGCCACCGCGCTCACCGATCGCGCTCCTGCCGCTGCGCGGAACGTGACCGCCGTTTGGGCGGCCGAGCAGGTGATCTCCGGCGTCGAGTCCCCGGCGAGATCCCACTTGATCACGGTGGCGGTCCCGCTGACGGACGCGGCGAGCACGATCCGCGTGCCCGCCGCCGCCGTCCCGATCGGGACGATCCTGACGACGCGAGGCGACGATGACGAGGCGCCAGTCACGGTGTAGTGCGCAATCGCGGTCGCGCTCTGCCCGTCGGTGTCGGTCGCGATCACTTCGAACGTGTGCGCGCCACCGGTTGAGGTGTCGATCGCCGCCCCGTCAGCGACCGGGGCCGAGCAGCCCGCCACGTCGGGCTTTAGCGTCCCGCCGTCCGGCCCCGGCGAGCACGAATAGTTCGCGCGCACGGTCTGCCCAAGCGCATAGGTCGCGCCGTCGGGCGGGCTGGTCACGGTCGCCGACGGGGGTTGTGAGGCAGTCGCGGCGATCTGCGCGATGGAATGCGCCGTCGTCATGCTGCCGCCCACATCGGTGATGCTGGCGCTGACCGGGTAGCTACCCGCCGCGGTGTAGATGTGGCTGCCGGTCACGTCGAAGCCGCCACCCGCGGCGGCGGCTACCGTGCCCGCGCTGGTGCTGCCGTCCCCCCAGCTGATCTGGGCGGAGAAATCCGCCGCGACCCCAGCCGGGTCCGAGTCGGTGAAATGCGCCACGACTGCGGTCGTCGACCGACGCGCGGCGCCGGAGCTGTCGAGCCCGGTGGCGCTCAGTGACGCGTCCTGAACGGTGGCAGTAAACGACGCCGTCTGGGTTCCGGTCGGGCAGAAGCGCGTAACCACGTAGGTGTAGGACACCGATCCGTTGTAGGTGCCCTCCTCGGCGTAGGTGTGGGTGCCCTGGATCCCCGAGTTCCCGTCCGATGTTCCCGCCGAGGTCGTGCCGTCCCCCCAGCTGATCGTCGCGCTTGCAAGCGGACAAACCAGGCCGCCTACGACCGTGCCCGTGAACGACTGCCCCTCGACTGCCGTGATGTTGACTCCGGCCGCCGCCGCGACCGCTCCTGGCGCGATCACCAGCGCACCGAGCAGGGCGGCGCACAGCGCGAGCCGCCCGGTCCGCGTTGCGGACAGGCGCCGCGCGCGGACTCTCAGGTGTGATGGCTTGCGGCGCGTGAGCGCAGTCAGGTACTTGATCGTGAGCATCACGTTGCCCCTCCGGGTTGCAAATCGGCTCCCGGAGCATCACCGAGGCCACCCGCCGTTCGCATCACGGAGCGCCGGTGAACTTTTCCGCGTTCGCGCGCTTTAGGCCCCGCGGCTTCAGAGCAGCAAACTTCACCGGCGCTCCGTGATGCGAGTACCACACCGATCGGCTTTGATCAGCGTGTGGCCGATGGCGATCGCTTGCGGGTGATGCTGGAGCTAGAAGTGGGCGCTGACCCGATCGTCGGCAGCCTGGAAGCACACGGCAGACGCCTTGACTTCTCCGGTTGGGTCGGTCTGGCCACCGCGCTGGCGCGGGCGATCCGCACCGCCGAGGACGGAGGGCTAGAGCGCCCAGCCGGTACCGACGCGCACTCAGACAGGCTGCGCGGGCGCCTGTGAGAGCGCGGCCGGCAGCTCGCCGCGAGAATGGACCCCGAGCTTCAGATAGCCGTGGCGCAGATGGCTCTCGACCGTGTTGACGGTCACGAACAGCTGCTGTGCGATCTCGCGGTTCGACAGCCCGCTTGCGGCCAGATTGGCTACGCGCTGCTCGCTGGCCGTGAGCGCTTCGGTGCCGGCCAGCGCGAACCGGCGGGGACGAGCGCCGGTCGCTCGCAGCTCAGCGTCCGCTCGCTCGGTCAGGACTTGGCCACCGCATCGGTGAGCGATTTCGCGGGCCTGCGCGAGCGGCGTCCGCGCCTCGGCGCGGCGATTGCAACGCCGCAGCGCGGCACCGAGGTCGGTCAGCGCCCGGGCGTGCTCGAGCATCGCAGGAGTTCGCTCCAGCGCGGACGTAGCGGCGGCCAGGTCCTCGAGGCCCGCGTCGCCGCTGGCCAGCAGTCCCCGCGCGCGCAGCGCGATGCCCAGGGCGCGCGACGACCCGGCCCGCCGCGCCAACGCGAGCTCCTGCTCGACCAGGTTCCGGGCCTCCGCCGGATCATCCTCGGCGAGCAGCAGCGCCAGCTCCGAGCGCCAGCCCGAGACATTCGGGTTGCGCACGCGGCTTCGCTCCCAGGTATCACCGACCTCGCGCCAGATCGCAATTGCGCCCGACCGCTCGCCTCTGGCCGTGCGGACCCGGGCCTTCGCCTCGAGCAGTGTCGGCCAGCACGGCAAGCTCCGAAAACCTTCGGGTACGGTGACCTCATCGACGAGCGCCTGTGCCTCGGCGAGCTCACCTCGCTCGAGTAGCGCGGAGGCGAGATAGGCCACCACGAACGGCTCGACGAGATATATGCAGTGCTCCCGAGTGAGCGCAACAGCAGCTCTCGCGTCAGCCTCGGCGTCCGCAAGGGCGCCGGCGCGCAGGAAGGTCAATGCCCGGGTCCCGATTCCGTTTACGAACCCCATCACCGACCCGCGCGCTCGAGCGTCCGCGAGCAGCGCGTCGGCGGTCACGCGAGCCTGATCGAACCGATCGAGGTGCACCAGAACATGCACCGCATTGGCCGCGGCGAGCGACTCCGAACCCTCCTCCGTCAAGATCTCGCCGCCGCCTATCCCGGCCGCCACCAGGCTCGCGGCCCGCTCCATCTCCTCACCGCGGACGCTCAACAGCAGCGCCAGATAGAGGCGCAACGCCATCGCCTCAGGGTTCTCGCTGCACGCCATCGCGAGGAATTCCGGCAGTTCCCGGTCGAGCTGCGCGGCATGGCTCGGATGATGCCCCAGCCCCACCCGCAGCGCAGTTAACCGCAGCCGCAGCGACTCGTCACGATCCCCGAGCTCCTCCGTGGCCACGCCCAGCAAATCCAGCACCTCAGGCCAGTCGCCGACATAGAGCAGACTGCTTGCTAGATCGAGTGCGTAGCGGGCTCGCTCCACTGGATCGTGCGCCAGCGCCCGGGCCTGCTCAAGGTGCTCAACCGCGACGGGATCGCGGATCAGCGTCTCAGCGCGCCCCAGCTCGTGCAGCACAGCCGCCCGCTGCTCGACGTCAACAGGCTCGGTCAGGGCGCGGCGCAGATACGCGACCGCTGTCCCGGCCGCGCCCCGAGTCCCGGCCGCGCCAGCCGCTGTCCTCAGCCTCGCAACGACACGCTGGTCGCCCGCGGGCGCCGCATGCAGCAGCTGACCGGCTACAAGGTCAGGCTCGGCACCGGTGTCCGCCAGCAAGCTGGCCGCGCGAGCATGGAGATCAGCGCGCTCGGCGACCGACATATCCGCGTAAACGGTCGAGCGAAGAACCGGGTGCGCAAACGCCACCGGCAGACCGTCGCGCAACAGTCCGACGCGAACGAGGTGACCGGCAGCCACAGCCGCCGTGCTCTGGTCAACAGCGGCAAGCGCTGCCACGTGCCGAAGATCTGCATGCTCACCGAGGATCGCTACAGACCGCAACACCGGTCCGGCAGCCGGGTCAAGGCTCGCGAGGCGCACCATGATCGACCGGCTTACGGTCCGCGGGGCAAGCGCACCGACACGCTCTGACACGTCGCTGTCGAGCGGCACCCCGTCTGCGGCCAGCACGCCGGCAAGCTCACCCACCAAGAACGGGTTCCCATCCGTCGCGCGATGTACGGCAGCGATCACAGCCAAATGAGGCGCCGCACCGCTCACACGCTCAAGCACTGACCCAACCGCCGAGGCGCTGAGTCCGCCGAGACGGACGACGCTTCGAGAGGCAACCGATGCCAGCTCTGCGAGCGGTGCGATCCATTTGCGATGCTCGCCATCTCGGAGCGAGACGATCAACGCGACCGGCAGTCCCTCCAGCCGGCGCGCCAGATATACCAGGAACTGCAACGAGGCACGATCCGCCCAGTGAGCATCATCCACGGCCACCAGCAACGGACAATCCGCCGACAGGTTCGACGTCAGCCAGTAGAGCCCGTGCAACGTGGCAGAGGCAGGGTCCAAACTCCGCGTCCCACCATTCGCTGACAGCGCAAAGCCAAGCGCTGGCGCAGCAAGCGCTGCCGCCGCGTCAACAATCCGTTCTCGGGCGCTGTCGTCGAGGTTCACCATGACCGGGTCGAACAGCTGACGCACCACACCAAACGGGAACTCGCGCTCCAGCTCCCCGCCCCGCGCAGCCAGCACCCGCATGCCCCGCTCACGCCCAAGCTCGGAGGCCGCCGTCAGCAGAGAGGTCTTGCCGATCCCCGGCGGTCCCTCCACGCACACACAACCGCCGCTGCCACCGAACGCAGCCTCCACCGTGCCCGCCAGCGACTCGAGCTCCGCCTCGCGCTCAAACAGCTCCTCGACCATACGCAGCCGAGATTGTCCCCTATGACACGATCGCGCCGTATCGGATTCATTCAGACTCGCCCACACCAGGGTGCAGCCGGTGATCATCGATGGTCAGCGAAATCCCGCTGGGTGCAACCAACGCTCCGGGACCAGCCGAAGGGCTTTCACGGGAAGCGGCTGAAGGGACTCGAACCCTCGACCTTCTGCATGGCAAGCAGACGCTCTAGCCAACTGAGCTACAGCCGCGCGGGCGCCGAGTATAGCCCGCGACGGCTAGCTCAGGACGCCCTTGATGAG
>JBOGYN010000709.1:0-2049 GCA_050696855.1 Solirubrobacteraceae bacterium
CATCAGCACCACCCAGCCGCGGGTGCCGGCGTCCCGGAGCCATTCCTCGTCTCGTAAGCCTTGGCCGATGCGTTCGCCGTAGACGTCGGCCATCGGGTGAACGGTGGCACCCGCCTCCCGCAGCGCGTTGACGACGATGTGCCGCCCGAGGCTGCGATTAATGGCTCTCCTGGCATGATCGTAGGTGAGATCACGCGAACGCTTGTTCGTGCGGGAGTGTCAGTGTGACGGGTCCGCAGGTGAGGTGAACGAGCGCGAGGGCAGCGGCGGCGGAGTGAAACCCGTAGGCGCGGCGGACGATCAGCTTGACCTTGTTGTTCAGTGCCTCGGCGCGGGCGTTGCTGAGCTTCAACCGCCGGGCGGCGAGGATGCCCTCGCGGTGGCGGCGGATCGTTTGGCCCAGGCGGATGAACGGCCGCAGGCGGCAGCGTGACAGGCGAGCCAGGAGCCGGTCGAGCAGCTCGCCGACGGCGTCGACGGTGAGGCCGGGGGCGAAGATCGCTCTGACCATCTCCTTCATCGCCCAGGCGCGCGCGGTCTTTCCGCCGCCCGCTTGGATCGCGGCCAGGGTGCTGGCTTGACGGTCGCTGAGATCGTCGGGGTTCTTCAACAGCGCCCAGCGGTCTGTCTTGAACTGCTTGGCGGCGGCGGCGTGGCCGGCTGCGCGCAGCTCGTTCCAGTACTCGCGGCGGACCTCGTCCAATGCCTTGGTCGCGAGCTGCACGACGTGGTAGTTATCGACCACGATGCTTGCCTGCGGCGCGTGCGCTCGCACGCTCTTGGCGTAGCCGCCAGTCATGTCCATCGAGACCGCGCTGAGCCGGGACGCGCGCGCGAACAGGCACGGATCGAGCTCTGTGCCCTCGCCGGTCCACGCGCCGGGGATGCCCTGCCCGGCCGGTACGGTCGGGCACGGCCCGAACGGGACCATGATCGCCGCCACGGGCTTCCACGATGACTGCCCCGCTGGCACGGGCGGCTCGGAGGGCGGCGGGTCAAGCGCCTCAAAGAACTGATCGGCAGCGGCTTGGCCCTTGCCCTCGGTGCCCCACACCACGCAGCCTCGCCGGTGGTCGCCGACGAGCGTGAGATACCGATGACCTTTGCGCCACGCGACCTCGTCGACCGAGATCTCAAACAGGGCGCTGAGACGGTCAGCATCCAAGACCTCTGAGCCGACGCGCTTGATGATCCGCCCGACCGTGCGCCAGTCAATCCGCGTCAGCCGACAGGCCGCCGTCTGGTCGGTCTTGGTCGCCAGCCAGCAGACGAGATCCTCGAAATCGCGGGTGAACCGCGCACCATCGCGGGCGAACGGGACGCCCTCGACCAGCGCCCCGTGCTCAGGGCAGCGCAGCCGCCACAGCCGGGCATGAACCTCCAGGCGCCAGACTCCGAGATCGAGGTGGCGCCAGACCGAGTCGTGATGCTGAGCGCTCTCGCGATGACGCGTGGAGTAGGAGCACTTCGGGCAATGAAGGCGATGACGACCACCACGAAACGCGACCGTAACCAGCACTCGATCAGGCTCGAAGCTGACCTGCTTGACCCACACCCCGGGCAGGCGCAGAAGACGGTTGAATGCTGTGCTGGCGCGCATCGGCAAAGACCTCCAAGTTCGGACATCTGACAACCCGAACCTACGGTCTGAACCCGGTGCGCGCCCCCACCCCCCGCAAGCAGCGACAAACCAGCTCAGAGCAGGCCAATCAACCCGATCACAGCCCCCAAGTCACCTACGATCATGCCAGGAGCCCCACAATTCCTAGGACACTCCCCGATGCGCTGGCTGGAAGGCTGTTCGCCGCCGCTCGGGGCCTCGTGGATCTGCACCTGGTCGACCGTGGCGAGCGTCTCGGACTCTCTATGAGGCGCTGGCCGACGGTGCGGGCACCGCCGGTGAGGTGGCTGGGGCAACGAACACAGCGAGCGCAATGTGCGTGAATGGCTCGAGCAGCAGGCGGTCGGCGGCCTACTGAAGGTCGACGGGCCGCACACCCGGGTGTTCCCGCTGCCATCCGGCCGCCGCGACGTGCTGCTGGACAAGAC
>JBOGYN010000710.1:0-5028 GCA_050696855.1 Solirubrobacteraceae bacterium
GGTCCGAGTGGCGACCGGCATGCGCCGGCGAACGCCCCGGGCATCCGCCATCTCACATTCGCAGTCGACGACATCGACGCCGTCGTCGCCGGCCTGCAAGCCCGCGGCGCGGAGCTCGTCGGCGAGATCGAGCGCTACGAAGACAGCTATCGGCTCTGCTACGTCCGCGGCCCGGAGGGGATCATCGTCGAGCTGGCGGAGAAGATCGGCTGATCGGGCGCCCCCCGGAGAGGCGAGGCGCTCGAAGAGACCGCCGAGATCCTCTCGGACTCGCCGGCGCTCGCCGCCAATCGTCGTCGAGGGCGGCCACCGCACGGCCACCCAAGCCAACACCCTCAAGCCGTTCCACCACGCATCGGCGTTTATCCGCTATCGCATCCTCGATCAAACCGGCACGTGGCCATGACGGCGCCCCAATCAGGTGCAGGATCAGCGACCTTCGGGTAGGAGCCGGTCGACAAGCTCGAGGGCCGGGCGGCCTTCGAACAGCGGAAGGATGTCGGGCCGGTAGAGGATCAGGGCCAGGCTCGGCGCGACCATGAAGTCGGCGGCGTTGAGCTGCGCTCCCCCGAGGACGCCGTCGGCGATCCAATTGTCGATTCGGTCGAGCGTCGCGGGGAGCTCGGCCAGGAGTTTCCGCTCTGTCGTTGGGTTGGGCGCAAATGCGCCGCAGACGAGCGTCGGGATCAGGATCCGTCGCGTGAGCGCGCGCTTGTAGAGCAGAGTCCCCAGCCGACCGTCAGCGCCCAGCCGGCTGGCTGCCGACGGGTCGCGCCGCACGGCCGCCGTGACGATCCGGCGAGCGTCCATTTGCAGCGTGTCGTTCGCCCAGCGCTCTGTCTCCTCGACGGCCGAGCGTTGGGCGGGATCGGTAGGGAAAAGGGGCGGCTCGGGGTAGCGCTCGTCGAGGAAGCGCGCGATCCGATGGTTCGTGGAGACCCGCTGACCATCGCAGGCGAGTCCCGGCACGGTCCCCAGGCGGTCGGCGATGCGCAGCGGGAGCGGGCGCTGTGCGCCGATGCTGCGCTCTTGACCGCCCGCGTCGAACCCGTGCAGCCGGGCCACGATCGGGTGCAGCAGGGTGGTTACCTCAACGCGCCGGTACGGCACCTTCTTGTGCTCGAGCATGAGCATCGCCGAGCGGCAGGCGTGCGAGCCGGGGATCACGTACAGAGTGTACATACTGACCGATTAGTCGGTAGCATACCCACGGATGGCCGCACGCGAAACGCGCAGACCCGGCACACTCCGGAGTTCGGCTGGCGGCGCTGGGCCGAAGCTGGATCAGCGCAGCCGCGCTGCCCGAGCGGAGGGCCGGGCGGGTCGCGACGAGCTCCTCATCGCGGCACTGCGCGTCTTCGCACGGCGGGGCTACCAGCAGGCCGGCGTCGACGAGATCGCCGCCGAGGCGGGCTACTCAAAAGGGGCGCTCTACTGGCATTTCGCCGGCAAGCAGGAACTGCTTGAGACGCTCCTGGAAGAGCGCATCGACGCGCCGATGCGCGAGATGGTGGCGCTGCTCGAATCGGCGCCGCCCCAGCGCAACATGTCGGTCGAGGCAACCCGGGAGTTCGCTCGGCAGCTGGACGTGCAGCGCGAGGCCGCGCTGCTCGAACGCGAGTACTGGAGCCTCGCGATTCGCGATCCCGAGCTGCGCGCCCGCTACGTGGAACGCCAGACAGAGCTTCGCGGTGCCCTCGCCGCTGCGCTGGAGGCCCGTGCACGCCACCTCGGCACCCCCGATCTCCCGATGCCAGCCGAGGACGTCGCCCGCATCGTGATCAGCGTCATCGGCGGCCTCACAGTCGACGAGCTGGTCGAACCGGGATCCGTTCGCCCGCAGCTCCTCGGGGAGACCCTCGCCCTCATCTATGCAGGGCTGGTGGCGCGCACGGGGGGCTCCACGACCTTCTGAACTCTCGCTGATGAAGCCTGGTCGGACCGCGATACCGGGAGTTGGAGAGAGCCTTTACCGGCTTGAGGAACGCCCCGAACCAAGACGCGTTGCCCGTGAACGCGGCTCCTCGCTTGCGCATCCGCGTGCCAGCGCGAGCGCTCCTCATCGCTTGGGCGATCCGTTCCGTCTGGCTCGCAGCGCGTGTTGTGCTGGAGCCGGGGGAGCGGTTGCGGGTAGTTCGATTGGACCGGGCGCCCCTCGATGGGAATGAAAAGAATCAGCGCGGCGACTTGGTGGCCCCGTCGTCGCGGGTTCTTCGAGTGGGCGCCGCGCGTGCTCTATCGCCGTGCCGGGGCGCGTTACTTCGCGGCTTGCGCCGTGGGTATCGTGCTCAACGGCGTCGTTGTGTCGGCGTTCGGCGTGGTCATCTTGGTGCTCTACGTCGATCTGAGCGCCGGCGAGATCGCGCTTTTCGCCGCCTCCTTGGCGGCCGCGTTCGCCGTCGAGGGCGCCGCGGCCGCGTTCTACTTCTTACGCGTGGCCGCGCCTGCCCGGGCTTGGCTCGCTCGGGACGGTGCTGAGCACGCGACGCTCTGGGTGTGGTCAGCTGCGGCAAGGCTTCCGCTCCAGCTGGTACGACGACCGAGCCTGTATGCGATCGGCGCGGTCGGAGCCGCGGCCGCAGACATTGTGGTTGCCGCGCTGCTCGAGCTCCCCGTTTATCAGGCGGGGCTGCTGTTCCCGATGTCCTATCTGCTGTACGTCTCGTCGTGCGTGCTGCGCTACGTGGCGCTCGAGCTGGCGATGCGACCGGTGCTGAGGGACATGGGCGAGACTCTGCCCGAGATATCGGTTCCGGACTTCGCGCGGGTCTCTCTGCACCAGCGGCTGCTAGCGACGGTGCCGATGGTCACCTGGGGTACGGCGCTCATTGTCGGAGGGTTGGTGAGTCCGAACACCCGCGACCTCGACACGATCGGGCTCACCAGCGGCGTCGCCGTCGCCGTCACCGCGGCCGTGTCGACCTGGCTCAGCCTAGTGCTGGCCGACGCGGTCTCAGGGCCGATCATCGACCTTCGCAACGCGACCCGTCGGCTCGGCGCAGGCCATCTCGCCGTGCACGTGCCAGTCGTCTCCACCGACGAGACGGGCGAGCTCGCCGCGGCGTTTAACGCGATGGTTGCCGGGCTCCGCGAGCGCCAGCGGCTGTACGAGGCGTTTGGCGCCTTCGTCGATCCGGCGCTGACCGAGCGTGTCCTCGCCGAGGGGCCGGACCTGCGAGGCGAGGAGATCGAGGCCTCTGTCCTATTCCTCGACGTGCGCGGGTTCACCGAGTTCGCCGAGCGGACAGCGCCGCAGGGGATCGTCGCGACCCTCAACGAGCTCTACGAGGCGGTCGTGCCCGTCATCGAGCGCCACGGCGGACATGCGAACAAGTTCCTTGGGGACGGACTGTTGGCCATGTTCGGCGCCCCCGAGCGCCACACGGATCACGCAGCCCGCGCGCTCGCGGCCGCCCGTGAAATCGCGCAGCTCGTGCGGGAGGGGGTCGGCGGCGAATTGCGAGTCGGGCTCGGCGTGAACTCGGGCCGGGTTGTGGTCGGGACGATCGGCGGAGGCGGGCGGCGCGACTTCACGGTCATCGGAGATCCCGTGAACATGGCAGCCCGAGTTGAGGCCGCCACGCGACTCACGGGCGACGACATCCTCATCACCGAGAGCACGCTGCGCGCCCTGGGCTCTTCCGGTGACGATTTTGAGGAGCGACCGTCAATACCGCTCAAAGGCAAGGAGGCGAGTGTGCGCCTGTACGCCCCTCGTCCCTCCGGCCAACGTTGACCGGAGCCCCTGCGGGAATCTCCTGATCTCCGGAGGCTCAACCCATCTCTCGCTCGAACTCGGCCGCCAGCAGTGCGCCGTTCACTGCCTCAGAACCTCCAGGCCAAGCTGCCCAAGCCAGAACACGCCCGGATCCGTTTCAACTACTGGTCAGCGCTCGCGCGGCAGCTGGATCAGCGTCCGCGGTCAGGAGAATCTGGCGAGGAAACGCCTGGAGGCGGCGCGGCTGGTCGTCAGCCGCTTGTCGGCAAGTCCGATCTCTTCGATTTGGCCGTGGCGGATCTTGAGCACTCCGTGGCTCGGTCCCGCAGGGGCGAGGTACCAGGAGTTCAGGCCGATCTGGAACCGTCGTCCAACCCTCAACCGTCGTGCGACCGCGGCCAGCTTGGCTCCCGGGTGCACGCCCTTCAGAGCGTAGCTGGGGTTGGCGGTCAGCACGAGCACGGCCCGGCCTCGTACGCGTCCCCGCTGCGCGCGCGAGAGCGTGCGCAGCAGAGCCGGGGAGGGATAGCCGACACGGATGCCGTGGACGGCTGGGCAGAAGAAGTCCATGTAGCGTCGGCGGCGGGTCGAGAAGCTCGGGAACAGGCGGCGGGTCTGGCCTCGGGTCATGCCTAGCCTGACCGGGCCGACCGACGAGCCGGCGACATAGCCTGGGGCGCGGGTGCAGGCGGCATTGGGACCGAACGGGATCGACCCCGGAGCCGGTCCCAGCGGCGTACCGCCGTAGATCACGTGGCCAGCGGAGTCCTGGTAGGTCATCCACGGGATCGTTGGCTGCTGGTCCACGCCGGGCTTGCTGAAGTCACAGACCCCGTTCGGGAACAGCGACTGTAGCTGCGTCCACTGCGCGTCGAGGAGCGGGATCGGCCCGTAGTTGTCGGAGCGATTCAGCGGCCTCAGCTGGCACTTGTTGGCGTCGGTTGTGATCGCGTCGCCGGCGACGGTGCGCGGCGTCCCGTAGATAGGCACGACGCCGGGCGGGCAGAGCCCGTCGGAGGCCTTGTTGCCGTTTCCGTCGTAGCACTCGTCGCCAAGCCCGGAGGGCTTGTCGGCGGCGATCTTCTGCGCCTGCGTCTTCGAGCTCGTGTCCTGCTCGACCGCCCCGAGCCAGCGATCCATCGCGATCAGGCTGGTGAGGTTGCACTGGGTGTCGCCGATGATCGGCGCCGGGCCCTCCCAGATCAGCTGGTTGTCGTGGTTGCCGTGCTCGCGATCCAGGCGCGCGCGGACCGCGAACGCCCGGTAGGCGTCGTGGAAGGCGCCGGGGTCAGGGCCGCGGCAGTCGATGA
>JBOGYN010000711.1:0-5831 GCA_050696855.1 Solirubrobacteraceae bacterium
GGCCGTAGAGGCCCGCTCGTTCTGCGACATGGGCCGCTTGGCCGGGAAACCTGGAACGCTTTCTCTCGTGTTCCATCTCGAGTTGCGCCAGTTTCCCCATGTCGCGCGGGCCTTCAACCTGACCCGCGCGGAACTCGATCTGCGCTTCGCGCGGCCCTGGGTGAGCGGCTCGCCGGTGGATCACGACGACCGGCGCTGGACGCCGGAAAAGGCTCGACTGATCATTTTCGAGGGGCCGGAGCTGCGGACCGAGGCGATGGGCCTGGGGCGCGGCTGGGCCAACGTCGGCCGCACTTCACAGGACGTGACCGAGACCGTGCTGGCCGAGGCTCAGCGCGGCGCGGAGGGCCGCTCGACGGTGGAAATGTTCAAGGTCACGCTGGCCGGCGCGGCGCGGAGCTCAATCACGCTCGCCGACGTGATGGAGCTGGTTTCCGCCGAGTACCCGGCCTGGCGGGTCAGCGAGCGGCTCGCGCTCGCCGAGCAGGCCGTCTGGGAGATGCTGCACCAAGGGCACTTGACGCTCTCGGACCTCGACGGCGCGATCGAGTCCGAGCGTTGGCAGCCGCTCCTCCTGCGGTGGTCGAGCTGGACGGGGTCCGGCGGGGAGCTGCTCGTTCTCGACGCGGCCGACTAGACCGGCCGCCGGCTCAGGCCACCACGTCGGCGATCAGGCGCTGGTGCTCGGCGTCGGACGCGAACAGGAAGCGGTGCACGCGCAGCAGCCCTTCGATGTCGTGCACGTCATCGTCGAGCTGGGGAACCAGCAGCAGCGGACGGTCGCCGAGTTCTGAGCCCAGCCGTTCCAGGCCACGGGCGTCCCGGCGCGCCAGCACGTGGTAGTCATCGAAGTTCGCCGCCACGCGATCGGCCAGGTTGGGCTTCAGGCCCTCTCCGAGGCTGGCCCGCAGATCCTCGGGATCGCCCAGGCCGAGCAGATCGTGGTGGACCCGGTTGACGATCACCCCGGCGAAAGGGAGCCCGGACTCGCTGAGCGTGCGCCGAAACCAGACCGCTTCGTCGATCGCCGCCGGTTGGGCCGAGGTGACGAGCACGAACGTCGTGGTGTCACTGTGCAGGAGCTTCTCGACCTGAGCGGCGCGGGCCGAGAAGTCCTCGGTCATGTCGCCGAGCAGGGCGAAGAAGGTCGAGAGGTCGCTGATCAGGTCAACGCCGGTGACGCGTCGCAGGGCGGCCAGGAACGGGGCGGCTCCGCGACTCAGCACCTTCATCCCGAGGCCGGTCGGCCGGATGAAGGCCTTCAACGCGCGCCCCTCCAGAAACGAGGTCAGCCGCCCGGGGGCTTCGAGGAAGTCCAGCGCGTTGCGCGATGGCGGGGTGTCGAGCACCAGCAGATCAAATTGGTTATCGCGATCGAGCTCGAACAGCTTGGACACCGCCGTGAACTCCTGTGAGCCCGAGACCGCCGTGGATAGTTCTCTATACACGCGGTTGGCCTTGATCTCCTCGGCGCGCTCGGGATCGGCGGCGATCCGCTCGATCAGCTCGTCGAAGGTGCGCTTGGGATCGAGCGTCATCGCCCACAGCTCCCCCTTGACGTCGATCGCGCCCGCGAACCGCTTGCGCTCAACCCTTCGGGGCTCGTTCTCGAGCTCATCCAGACCCAGGGCGTTGGCCAGCCGCTTGGCCGGATCAATCGTGACCACCGCGACCTTGGCTCCGCGGGCTGCCATCCCCAGCGCCACCGCGGCCGAGGTGGTCGTCTTACCGACCCCGCCCGAGCCGCCGCACACGCAGACCCGCTTGGCGTCCAGTAGCTCGGCGACACTCACGGGGTTCAGCCTAGTGCGGTGTTCTGGAACCCAACGAGGGACTGGAGGTGGGCCGAGTCCGGCTCGGCGCCCAGCACCCGCAGCGCATCGGGCGGCACGTGCACGCTGACCGGGGTCCCCTGGCCGTGGTGCTCGGCGCCGCCCGTGTTGGCGACCGAGACCTGGAGCGGTGCGCCGGTCGCCAGGCGGACGATCACCTGCACGCTCGCACCGACGTAGACGCTCCGCTCGATCATTCCGGGCAGGACGTTCTCGCGCTCGGAGCCGTGCGGGAGCAGCAGCACCCGTTCTGGGCGCGCGACGATCTTGACATGGCCCTTGGCGTCGATCTGCCCGCAGCCGGCCCGCAGCTTGAACTCCCCAACCTGGACCGTGCACTCCCCGGAGCCCCAGTCGATGACTTCGGCATCCATCAGGTTCGAGATCCCCAGGAAGTCAGCCACGAACACCGTCTTCGGGCTCTCGTAGACCTCGGCCGGGGTACCGATCTGCTCGATCCGGCCGGCGCTCATCACGGCCACGCGGTCGCTCATGCTCAGCGCCTCCTCCTGGTCATGGGTGACGAACACGAACGTGATCCCCACCTCCTCCTGAAGAGCCTTGAGCTCGAGCCGGAGCTGCTTGCGGATCTTGGCGTCCAGCGCGCCGAGCGGCTCGTCGAGCAGCAGCACGGCGGGGCGCAGCACCAGCGCCCGGGCCAGCGCCACCCGCTGCTGCTGGCCGCCCGAGAGCTGCTGGGGGCGCCGGGCCGCGAAGCCGCCGAGTTCCACCAGCTCGATCGCCTGCTCAACGCGCCGGCGCGCCTCTTCCTTGCCCACCCGGCGCCGGCGCAGGCCGAAGGCGATGTTGTCGAACACGTCCAGGTGGGGGAACAGGGCGTAGTTCTGGAACACGGTGTGGACATTTCGCTTGTGCGGGGGGACCTGGGCGACGTCGACGCCGTCGAGCATGATCTGCCCGGAGGTGGGGCGCTCGAAGCCGGCGATCATGCGCAGCGTCGTCGTCTTTCCGCAGCCCGAGGGGCCGAGCAACGAGAAGAATTCGCCTGCCTCGATGCTTGCGTCGATCCCGGCGACGGCGACGGCGTCGTCGAAGCGCTTGGTCAGCTCGCGCAGCTCAACGTGGCCGGGCATCAGCCGGCCTCCAAGCCGGACAGCTCGCGAAAGGCGTCGACGTTGCCGGTCGACGTCCGCCGGCCGAGGATCGTGTAGAGGAGGTAGGCGACCCCGATCCCGAGCAGCGTCGAGACGACCAGGATCGTGGCGAGCGCGTTCAGCGCCGGCGTGGTCGTCCCGCCGCGGGCGTTGGCGTACAGGTACATCGGAATCGTGGTCGTGGAGGAGTTCGAGGACATGTACTGGGTGACGACGAAGTCGTCGATCGAGAGCGCGAATACGATCAGCATGCTGGCCAGGATCGCCGGCAGCAGCAATGGCACGAGTACCAGGCGCAGCGCCGCGATCGGGGTGGCTCCGAGGTCGCGGGCCGCCTCCTCGTACTGAGACCCGATCGAGACCAGGCGGCTGCGGATGATCACCACCACGTAGGAAAGCGAGAACGTGACCTGGCCGACGACCTGGGCCGTGGTGCCGAGGTGGATCAGCCCGAAGGGGACGATCGAGAGCTGGGTGAACACCACCAGCAGCGATACGGCCATGACGATCTCCGGGGTCACGAGCGGGACCAGCATGAGCGAGTTGGCGACGCCGGACCCCCGACCGCGCCAGCGGGCGAGACCGAGCGCCAGCAGCACGCCGAGCGGGGTGGCGATCAGCATGTCGAGGGCCGCCAGCTCGAGGCTGTGGACCAGGGCGTGGGTGTATTCGGGATCGTGGAAGATGGACAGATTGGGATCGCCCGACCACCAGCGCAGTGAGAACCCCTGCCAGACGCTCCGCGAGCGGCCGGCGTTAAACGAGAACAGGATCGCGATCACGACCGGAACCAGCGCCCAGGCGATGTAGCCCCACGTCTCGAGCACCAGGAAGCGGGGTTGCCCCCACGGGTTACGCAGCCGCTTCACGCCGCCCGCCGCGCGTCACGCGCCGTCGCGTACAGGTAATAGCCCATCCCGACGGTCAGGATCGCCATCAGCACGAGCACCAGCGCGGCCCCCAGGTTCTTCTGCGAGCCGCCGGCGACGAACAGGTTGATCTCGTTGCCGAGCATGTTGGTATGGGGCGAGGCCGAGATCAGATCGTTGGTGTAGTAGTCACCGAACATCGGCAGGACGACGAGCGCCGAACCGGCGAGGATGCTCGGCCGGCTGAGCGGCAGCGTCACGTGCAGGAAAGCGCGCCACGGCGTCGCCCCCAGGTCCCGGGCGGCCTCGATCTGGCTGCGGTCGATCCGGTCCAGCCCCGCGAACACCGGCAGGATGAAATACGGGATGTAGCCGTAGACGAGCGCCAGGATCACCGAGTAGGCGTTGCCGCTGAGCCAGTCGGGCGGGTGGGCGATCCCGATCGCCTGCAGGACCTGGTTGACGTAGCCGTCGGGGGAGAGCAGGCCGATCCAGGCGAGCATCCGCAGCAGGTAGCTGACCCAGAACGGAATCACCAGCAGCACGATCAAAAGCGTCTTGGAGCGCTTGGCGTGACGGGCGACGTAGTAGGCGACCGGGTAGCCGATCGCCAAGCACAGCCCGAGCGAGATTGCCACGTAGACGAGCGTGTTGCGGACCGCCGGCCAGTACTCGCCGCCGGGGAGCGAGCCCGAGAACGCCTGGCTCAGGTATCCGGGGTTCCAGCTGGTCGGGTCCCACGCCGGAACCGGCTGGAGCAGGAAGTTGACCCGCCCCATCGCGATTGCCAGCACGGCGTAGGCGGGCACGACCACGAACAGCACCAGCCAGCCGACCCCGGGCAGGGCGAATCCACGCCAGTAGGAGCGGCTGTCGACCGCGGAAGCGCTCACGCCGACTTGACCGCCGCCCACGCGTTCTGCCACAGCGTCTCGCCCTGGGTGCTCAGCGGGCCCTGGACGAGGCCGTTCTTGAACTGCTCCTCGCGGATGATCGTCGTGCGCAGATTGGGCGCGATCAGGCTCTGCTTGAGCAGCGCCTCGGGCGTCATCGCGTTGACCGGTTGCTGGTAGTAGAGGAAGCTGAAGTTCTTGAACACCTCGTCGACATTGAGCAGGTGGTTGAGGAACAGGTGGGCGAGGACCGGGTTCTTGGCGCCGTGCAGGATCGCCATCGTGTCGTTGTCAATCGGCCCGCGCCCGTCCGACGGCCACCAGTACTGAAACGCCGACGCCGGCGTTCCCTTGGGGGCGTAGGCCGGCGTCGATGCCATGTCGCCCGACCACGCCTGGTGCAACCAGGACGCGCCGTCGGCAAGCTGCTGATACTCGTTGGTGTCGAACTTGAGGTTGGCGCTCGACACGAGCGCGACGAGCGCCTTCTGCGCGGCCGTAACCTGGGCCACATTGTCAGTGTTGACGTCGGTGACCCCGTCGTGGAGGAGCCCCATCGCCAACCCTTCGTGCTGATCGTCGAGCAGGCCCACCCGGCCGCGGATCTTGGGTCCCTGCAGCCACAGCGCGCTCCACGGGTTCGCCAGCTTCGCGGGATTGAAGCCAGGCAGCTTGTCCGCCCGCCAGCCGATGCCGGTGGTGTAGACGGTGTAGGGGACGGTGTAGCGGCTGCCGACGTCGTACCAGGGGTCGGCGAGCGACGGCCACACGTTCTGCTTCAGGTTGGGGATGTAGCTGAGGTTGATCGGCTGCAGCACCTTGCCGACCGCGAGGCGCTCGAGGTACACCAGCTCGGGCACGAACACATCGAACTGGACCTGGCCGCTGGCGATCTTCGCGACCGCCTCGTCGATAGTTGTGAACGTGCTGATCTGGACCTGGACTTTGTACTTACGCTCAAACGCCTTGACGACATCCACGTTGATGTACTGATCCCAGTTGTAGAGCTGGAGTGGCCCCTTCTCCGGGCTCTGACCCGAGGGGATCGGCCGGTTGCCGGCATAGATCGGGAGCGTGACCGGATTGTTCGGGCGCGCCAATGCCAGGCCCCCGGGTCCGATC
>JBOGYN010000712.1:0-1518 GCA_050696855.1 Solirubrobacteraceae bacterium
CGGTAGAGCTTCGTCGCCGACTGCGAGGTCACGTGCAGGCGGGCACCTGGCTCGACGACCAGCCGTTCGACGAGAAGGTCGCCGGCGAAGACGCCGCCAGTCGGGTTCTGCACGTAACAGAACGCCATCCCACGGTCGCCAGGATCCAGGTACATCGGCGTGGTGATGCGCAGCGGAAATCGCTGTTGGTGCTCGGCCAGATATGTGCGACCGTACCCGTCCGTAGCCGCGCGCAATTCCAGTAGGCCGTTCTGAAGCATGGGTCACCGCGTCGACGTCTGCTCGAAGAGAGCCGCGCGGCGCAAGTGCGCGTACACGTCTGCGGCGCCCTCCGCGCTCACCAGACTCGTGAACAGCGACGGCCGCGACGGCCGGATGTCCGCCACGTCGGCGCGCATCCGTTCGAGGTCCGCGCCGACATGTGGCGCCAGGTCGACCTTGTTGACGACCAGCAGATCCGCTTGCGTCATCCCGATCCCGCGCTTGGCGGGGATGTCGTCACCCGCAGCCGTGTCGATCACATAGATCCAGTGGTCTACGAGGTCGGACGTGAACGTCGCGGCGAGGTTGTCGCCCCCGGACTCGATCAGAATCACGTCCAACGGCCCGTGCTCGCGCTCCAGCCTCTGCGCCGCGTCGATGTTCGCGGAGGGGTCCTCGCGGATCGCGGTGTGCGGACACGCGCCGGTCTCGACCCCTACCACCAGGTCGGGCGCGATCAGTGTGCTGCGCTGTAAGCGCTCGGCGTCCTCTCTCGTCACGAGGTCGTTGGTGATCACCGCCACGCGCAATCCATCGGCCTGCAGCAACGGCAGCAGTCGCTCGATCAGCCGCGTCTTACCCGACCCAACTGGCCCGCCGATGCCAATCCTGATCGCCTCGTCCAAGCGCCCATCACCTACTTCAGCACGTAGAGGGAGCCGAGCGGAACACGTTCGAGCGGCTCGCAGGTGCACAGCTCACCATCAGCCTCCACCCGGTAGGTCTCCGGATCGACGGTCATCTCTGGCAGCGCTGAGTTGCGCACCATGTCTCGCTTTGAGAGAGCGCGCGACCCGCGCACGGCGACCAGCCGCTTCGCCAGCCGCCACCGGCCGGCGATATCGGCGTCGATCGAGGCCTGGGTGCAGAACGTCACCCCCAGGTCCTGGCACGCGGGGCCGTAGGCACCCCATTGGGGTCGGTACAGCAGCGGCTCGCAGGTCATCAACGACGCATTCGACTCTCCCATCACGGACCACACCGGAAAGCCGCTCTTAAACACGACTTCGGGCTTGATGCCGAAGAATTTCGGCTCCCAGAGGACGATGTCGGCCAGCTTCCCCGGCTCGAGCGAACCGATCTCGTGTTCGATGCCGTAGATCAGCGCAGGGTTGATCGTATACTTCGCCACATACCGGAGCACACGAGCGTTGTCGTTACCCGAGCCGACGTCCTCGGGTAGCGAGCCGCGTTCAGCCTTCATGTGCGCGGCGACCTGCCAGGTGCGCGCAATCGACTCGCCGATCCGCCCCATTC
>JBOGYN010000713.1:0-1669 GCA_050696855.1 Solirubrobacteraceae bacterium
CGTGGGTCCCGTCCTCATAGAGCACCCACTCGGAGTCAGGGACGGCGTTGGCGATCCGCTTGGTCTGCTCCCAGGCGATCACGCGATCACGCGCGCCGGTCACCACCAGGCAGGGTTGGCGCACCTGCTCGGCCACTCCCTCCAGGTTGAGCTCACCGGCGCGCCGGCGCGCGTCCGCTTGATCGCTGGCGCCGGTGTGGTGGGCGATCGTCTCGCGGGTCAACTCGGGCATCGCCTCCCAGTTGGCACCAAATTGAAACGGCCCGCTGACGCCGGCGATCGCCTTGAGGCGGGGCTCATAGGCGGCGGCGCGGACCACGTAGTAGCCGCCCAGGCTGACTCCGACCGCGCCGACCCGGCTGAGCTCGAGCTCCGGCCGGTCGATCACCGCGTCGAGGATCGCGCCCACCGCGACTTCGTAATCGGGACGGATGTCGAGCTGAAAGCCGGTCTCGCCCTGTCCGGGACCGTCGAGCGAGAGCGTGGCCATCCCTCGCGCCAGAAACGCACACTCCCACAGGTAGAACTCCTCCTTGGTCGAGTCCAAGCCCGGGATCAGGATGACGACGGGCGCTGGCTCGGGGTCGCTGGGCCGGCGCAGGTTGGCGACCACGTGACCCCCGTTCAGGGGCGCCTCGATCCGTTCGGCGGTGGGGTCCAGCAGCTGGTGGGCGGCGTACATTGCGCTCACGGCCGCCTCGGTGTTGCGGCGGTTGCGCTCGGCGTCGAGCACCCATACGAACTTGGAGAAGTGAAAGCTGACGGCGGCGCGCAGGTAGGCCTCGCCGGCGCTGCGCTGGTGACCGAGCTCGAGGGCGCTCTCGGCCAGCTCCATGTGCCTCTCGGCGGTGTCGGTCCAGGCATCGAGCCATTCGTCCCAGCTCGAGATCGCGCCGGTCGTGCGGACGAAGTCGTTGTAGTCCACGCCGTTGGCGATGAACCGCCCCGCCCAGTGGGTGATCGCGGCCTGGACTCGGGCGTCAGCCATGACGCGGTCCTTCTCCCTGGTGGTTGTCCCGCTTCAGCTCGCGCGCGATGGTGCCCTCCAGCACGGCGTGCTCCTCGTCCCCACTCAGACCAGCCGCCCGGACGGTCTGCACGGGGTCAGGGTCGGCCATGTCAAAGGGATAGTCCGACCCGAGCAGCACCCGCTCGGCGCCGACGGCGCTGATCAGCGCCGCCAACAGCGCCGGATCGTGGGTAACGGTGTCGAAGCGAAACCGTCGGACGACGGCGTCGGCGGCGCTCGCCGCATCGGCCGGCGCCGGGCCGGCCGCCGCGACGCTTTGCTGGCCGTGGCGCAGGCGCCCACTCAGCGCCACGATCGCGCCGCCACCGTGGGCGAGCAGGACGCGCAGGCGCGGATGGCGATTCATCGTCCCGCTCAGAACCAGGTGGGCGGCGGCGAGCGTGGTCTCGATCGGATTGCCGACCAGGTTCCACAGGTAGTGCTCGCTGAATGTGGGATCCGGGAAGCCGCGCGTGGTGGGGTGCACGAACACCAAAGCGTCGCGGTTCTCGGCAGTACTCCAGAAGGGCTCGAAGCGGGGATCGCCGAGGTAGGTGCCGGTGACGCTGGTCGTGACCTCGACCCCGGCAAAATCGCCGCTGTCCATCAGCGCCTCTAGCTCGGCGGCGGCCAGCTCGGGGTCCTGGAGTGGTACCGCCC
>JBOGYN010000714.1:0-3090 GCA_050696855.1 Solirubrobacteraceae bacterium
CCAGATAGCGCCGGTAGTCAACGAGCAGATCATCCACCGGCCCCGCAGACTTCCGCGGAGCCGCTGGCGGCACGACACCGGCAGCACGAAGATAGGCGAGCAGCGGCTCCGCCGCCCGTGGGCTCAGCAACTTCGTGTGGCCAGCCTCCCGCCGCCCGGCGAAGAAACACCTGATCGCTTCACCATCGAGATCCGCCAGCGCGAGCCCTTCCGCGTCAAGCCAACGACTCAAATGCACGAACAGGTGTAGCTGCTTGATCGCACCGTGCGGCGTGTACCCAGCCTCCGTCAGCGCCGCAGCAAAACCATCCGTCAACGGCGCAAGCGCACCGCTGCGCCGAACCCGCGACAAATCCACCATTCCAGCTCTCCCCTCGATCGACGAAAAGGAGAGCCTCGATCACCAGCGCCTAGCCAGCCACGCCCGCCAGTACAGCGCGCTGTGCCGCGATAAGAACTACACACTCAGGTGCTCAAGCGCAGCCAGCGCCTCCGCGACCGTGCCCGGGCCACTGAGGACATTGAACGCGTGCGCGATCGACAGCGGGGTGTAGCCCAGCTGCTTGAGCCGCTTCTCGACGATCGGCCACTCCCGCCGAGCGGCCGTGGCGCGATCCGAAGCCTTTGCCGCGAGGCGCAAATCGTCAAATTCACCAGGCCTCGCCCTCATCGACAAGAGCCTATCCCCGTCTGAGCAACCCGGGAATATGCCGACATCGCTTGCCACGAACCACCCCGCTCCAAGCCCCGTCAGCCCACCATCGGCATAACCAACGGGTCGGCATAGTACCTTCAGCAGGCCGCCAAGCTCAACGAGATCCCGGTTGCCCGCTGCCCGTTGGAGAGCTATCTGGCGGCGGTGGCATGACGGACCGCGATCTGATCCTCTCAGTCCACATTCCCGGCGTCGAGCCCTACCCGATCGGCGACGAGATCTGGCAGCAGTCGCTGACCGAGGCGATCGAGGCCGAGGCCGACACGATCTCCGCCCTGGCCAGCTCAGAACTACTGCGGGACCCCTCCGACGCGTCTCGAGCCCGCTTGCGTCAACGGGTGATCAGCGAGATGACCCAGGCGCTCGTTAATCCGGGCGATCGCTACCAGGCACCCGATGGTGTGCGCTACTCACTGCGCTACGCGCCGAAAGACACGTGAGCGCACGAGACGACCACATCCCCCACCCAGCGACCTCGAGGGCGGGTAAAATGAGCGTTATGGTCAATGTCTCGACAGAGCGGTCGCTGGCCCAGGCAGGGCGCGAGCGTGCCGCCGCTAACGCTCTGGCCTCTGTGCGCGCCGAGGGCCTTGACCCCTCGGCCGCCGAGCCGGCGCTAGCGGCGTGGGCGCGGGGGGAGATCGACACCGACCAGATGATCGCGGCCACGAAGAGCGCCGCGATCGCTCAGCTGAGCACCCCGCCGCAAACCGCATAAACGAAAAGCGCGGACCGCGGAGCTGGGCGTGGCCGAAGACCCGTACCTCTACCCCGAGACCAACACGCTGCGCAACCGGTTCGGGCTCAGCGATCCCGCACAGCTCGCGCGGGTCGAGGCCACGATCACGGCTGGGCGGCTCGCCGAACTCGAACAGCGGCCCATCGCCGGCAACTACGACCTGCCCCACCTGCAGGCGTTTCACCGCCACATATTCGGTGACGTCTTTGACTGGGCGGGCGAGATCCGCACCGTGGCGATCGCCAGGCACGACCTGTTCGCTCTCCCCGAGCACATCGAGTCCTACCTCGGCGGTGTCCTCGCCCAGCTGCCCGCCGAACAGCACCTCCGCGGCCTGGACCGCGAGGCGTTCGTCGACCGGCTGACCTACTACTTGGCCGAGATCAACGCCTCGCATCCGTTTCGCGAGGGCAACGGCCGCACCCAACGCGCTTTCATCGGCCAGCTCGCCCAGGACGCCGGATACCGCATTGACTGGCACAGACTCGACCCCCAGCTGAACATCGATGCCTCCCGCGCCGCTCACCGCGGCGACAACCAGCCACTACGCGCGATGCTCGACGGGCTGATCGTCACCCCCGAGCAAGACGACATCAAATAGCTCCGCTCAGCGGCATTCCCGCGGCACCTAGGCCAACCCGCCAGCCGCGCCTAGCAAGTCAGCCAGCGGGCAGCGGATCAAGCGCTGGCTTCGAGCCCCACGTCTCGGCCGTTGCTCAGAGATAGTTCCATCCGCCACCGGGCGGCACCCGATTGGCAGGCGATCGCCGGCAGCGTGGCGCTGACCGGCGGTCCGTCCAGCCCCGCGGTCGACTGGCTGGTGCTCCCGGTCGTCACGCTCGCGGCGCGCTTTGACCGTCGCGGGGTGATTGCTGGCACGGTCATCGCGGCGATGTTGATGCTGGCCAGCACGGTGGGCGTGCACCCCGTCTACGTGGTCGCACACCCCCAATATGTGGTCTTTGCGCTCGCGTTGCTGGGCCGGGTCGCGATGCTCTCGCTGGCGCTGATGCGTTCAGATCTGCAGCATCGAACCGCGTCGGTGATCGACCCTTTGATCACGATGCTTAATCGCAACGCGCTGATCCCACGCATCGAGGAGCTACGTCACCAGGCCCAGCTCGTCAGCCAGCCGATCGGGGTGATCCTCGGCGACTGGACAACTTCAAGAAGATCAACGACAGCCACGGACACGCTGCTGGTGACGCCGTACTCAAAGACGTCGTCTACAGCCTGCGTAAGCAGCTGCGCGCGTTCGATCTCGCCTACCGCCTCGGCGGCGAGGAATTCCTCGTCCTGCTCCCCGGCGCCGACACCCAGCGCGCGAGCATGATCGCCGAGGAGCTCCGTGCGGCGATTGCCGCCCGACCCCACGGAGGACTACCGGTCAGCATCTCTTTCGGAGTCACCGCCAGCCGACCCGGCCACTCTGATTATCAGCAGGCGATGGCGATCGCCGACCAAGCTTCTGTACCACGCCAAGGCCACCGGCCGCAACCAAGTCCAAGCCGTCGACCCAGACCAATCCGTGTCTTGATCCCCGACACCTGGGCCGGCGCTCGCCGAACTCGTAGCCCACTAGCTAGCTAGATGAGTAGTTCCACGGGGTTAGACGATCTGAACATCCACCCCCCGC
>JBOGYN010000715.1:0-14926 GCA_050696855.1 Solirubrobacteraceae bacterium
GCGCCTCGCTGCGTGCCGGCTGAGCCCTTGCGCGCTTCCGGCCAGAGTCGGCGCCGGCCGCGACGCCGAGGCCTGCGATTGCGAGCAACGCCACCGCCACGCACACAACGCCACCGGCGTGCCTGGCGAATCGGAAGCCCGAGCCCGACACGATCAGGCTCGCTAGCAGAGTCACGAACGCCGAGCGCCAGGAGTCGCGGACGCCGATCGCCAGCACCGCGCCGGTGATCGTCGCTGGGCCGGCAGGGATCCGAGCCACACTGGCGCCGAGCCGGTCGCGGAGCCGCTCGCCGATGCCACTGCTCGGGTCATCCCACCAGTCGTCTCGTGGTTCGGTCGATGTCATGCCTCTGTCGAGCTCGCTACGCAAACTCGATTTGCAGTTGGGGTCGCCGCGCCCCCCGGACGGCGCGCCGGCTCGGGGGGGCGATCCGGCAAGCGGCGGCAACGGATGCGTGATGGCGCAGCATCCGCTCCCCGACCTGATCGAGCGGTATTCGCAGGTCCTTGGATCCCACGCGAAGCAGCTCGACGAGCGCGCCGGTCTGATCAGCGCTGAGCTGCTCGCGGCGGCGGACCTCGGTGCGGATCCCGTTTCGCTGCTCACATTTGGCGGCCGGCGGGACCCGCCCTTCGCCCAACTCGAGGCCCTCGTCGGGGGGTGGAAGGATCGGCAGGTGGAGTACGGCGCTCGGCGCGTCGCGCTCGCCGGGGTGCTCGAGTCTCGGGTCGGGTCGGGCTTGGATCGCTCACGGTCCGAGGCCATGTTGGCGGCGTATCAGCGAGAGCTCGGCCAGGAGCGCTGCCGGAAGCTCAGGGGTCGAGCCGACGAGCTGGCGCCGAGGATCGCCCAACAGTCGAGGGAGTGGCAACGCGGCAAGGCGACCGAACTCCGGTCCCCGTTCGATCCGTCCGACCCACTTGCACAGCGCGTTGCCGGCTGGCACGCGAGGTTCGCCGAGGCGGCCGCGCGCGAGGTCGCTGAGTACAGGCTGCTCTACGGCGAAGGCGTTCGCCATCAACCGGATCGCGCGTCGCGCCGAGGCAAGACGCGCGAGCATGGCGGTCTCTACGACCAGGTCCGTGGCTTGACGCGGATCGCCCAGGGACGCTCTCCGGACCAGCTGCAAGAGCAGGACCGGAACATTACTCGGACGATGAAGCCGGAGCTGGTCGAGCTCGCCGACGAGGTCAGCTGGCTCGTAGAGACGCGGAGCATTGTGGTCGGCGCCCGCGATGCTCGGTTGCGCGAGGCGTCGGATCTGACGGCGCGAGGGCAGGCACTCGATGCCGGCTTGGAACGTGAGACGTTGCTGGGGCGCGCGCACGACGTCCGGCGCGAGGCCGCAGCCGCAAGGCCGACGCTGACCGAGCTCGACCGGCGGTTCGCGGGGATCGAGGCGCAGCGAAGCTCGGAGGAGCTAACGCGGCTCGCACGGCGATGTGCTGTGGACCGCGTGATGCAGGAGCAGGGGCTGGAGCCCGAGGGGGTCGCTGCCGACAGGGCGATCGGCGAAGGGCTCGAGGTTGCGTGACCCCCAAGGTCCTCACGCAGGGCGGGCGGTCCGCGGGTCCGCGCCAATCAACCCGACTGCGCGTCCGGACGCGAGCAGGCCTGAACGCGTCCGGACGCGCCCAGCGCCGATCCGCAAGTCCTTGGCACTCCGTCCGCAACCGATCGATGGCTCACTCGCCGCCTGGGGGGCGCTCGAGCGCGAGGCCAGCTGGGGCGCGCTATTGATCGGTAACGGCCTGAGCATCAACGTCTCCGAGCGCTTCGCGTACCGCTCGCTTTACCAGACAGCCACCAGTCGCGGAATGCTGTCGCGGCGCGATCAAGCGCTGTTCGAGACGCTTGGCACCGAGAACTTCGAGGTCGTGCTCGGCATGCTGGACACCGCGATCCGAGTCAGTCACGCATCCGAGTGCGAGGTCGCGCCGCTCGCGGCTCGATACTGCAGCGTCCAGTCTGGGCTTGGCGCCACCGTCCGCGCGGCGCACTTGCCGCACGCGCAAACCCCGCCGGCTGCCTTGGCGACGATCAAGCGGACGATGCTGAGACACGAGGCCGTG
Source organism: Solirubrobacteraceae bacterium (assembly GCA_050696855.1). Classification (GTDB taxonomy): domain Bacteria; phylum Actinomycetota; class Thermoleophilia; order Solirubrobacterales; family Solirubrobacteraceae; genus Palsa-465. The sequence goes on from JBOGYN010000715.1 coordinate 2,074, forward strand.
TTTACGACCAGCTATGACCTGCTGGCCTACTGGGCGATGGGTTACGACCAGGACTACGGGAGGCTCGCCGACCTGTTCTGGTCGCCCAGTCCCCACGGCGGTTGCGCGTTTGATGGGACCCGGGCGCGTGTCTGGCCGGGTTGGACGCCCCTCTTCTACCTTCACGGGGCGCTGCATCTGGTGACACACGCAGATGGCGTCACGCGCAAGCTCAGGAGGACCTCGGCCGATGCGATCCTCGACCAATTCGAACGGCCGTGTCCCGACGACCCGCTCGCCCGGCCGCTGCTCGTGTCCGAGGGAACCGCGGGCGAGAAGCTGCGCGAGATCGAGCGGAACGCCTACCTCCGGCATGCGATCGATGCTTTGCGCGGCTGCCAATCGCCGCTGGTCGTGTTCGGGAGCGCTCTGTCCGATCAGGATCAGCACCTGATCGACGCGATCAACGAGCATCCCGAGCGGGCGGTCGCGGTCTCGATGGTGCGGAGCGGGGGACGGCGCGAGCGACTCGCTCTCCAGGCGAGGATCCGGGTGCGCCTGCAGTCCAAGCAGCTCAGCTTCTTCGATGCGGCTACGCACCCGCTCGGCGGCCCCGCGCTCAGGGGGCAGCAGGTGCTCGGGCGTCAAGTAAGAGCCGTGGAGCCGCACTTCCGTTCGCTCTCTGGCGTTGCCAGAGCTTGACGTACTTGGAGCTGGCAACGACAGCACAGATCAGACAGACAGACCGGAGATCCCGATGCCTGAACTACTCGAAGCAGGACTCCCTGAACGCCTCGCGCGCGCGAAATTCGACTTCTCCAAGTGGGCCGACGGGCAGGCCTGGCGGTTTGTGAAGGGTGATGACTACGAGAGCTCGACTGACTCCTTCCGTTACAACGTCCGGCGCTGGGCCCGATCGAACGGGTTGACCGTAATCTGTCGTCCGTATCCCGCACTTGACTCAAACGGGGAGCCGATCCCGCTGAGCAAGGTGGATCCGATCGCGCTCGGGGTGCAGTTCAGTCGCCGCACGCGTTCGGGGTAACCGCGACCGGCGGCGTCCGGACCCCACGTGAGCCGGTCATCTAGCACGACTGGGAACGGTCTGCAGGCGCTCGGCGCGAAGCTCGTCCGCGCCGAGATCGAAGCGAAGCTCGCGGCGCAGGTTCACGAGCTTCCGGGCAACCGCACGATTCGCACGGTCACGAGGTACGTTCCGTACGGCAGCGGCTGGCTGGAGCTATCGGTACCGCAGGCTCGCGACCGCAACGATCAGGTCGTGTACCCGGAGGCCTATACCAGCCTCACCTCGACCGGCGATCAACGCGCCCAGATCTTGAGCTACCTCGAGGAGGGAATGTCGACGCGGGGGGTTGCGCGTCACTCCGCACGGTTCAGCGAGAACGGCAGGCCCGAGCGCGGATGGTCAGCTGCCACCGTGCAACGCCGAGGGGTCGATCACCGGCGGTCGTTGCTGAATCAGCTGATGTTCCGTCCTTTGTGGGATCTCGAGCTCATCGGGATGTGGGCGGACGGCGTTTCCGTGCTCAACCAGACGGCGCTGGTCGCGATCGGCGTGACCAGGGATGGGCAGAGGGTCCCGCTTGGGGTCGCGCTAGGCCCCAGCGAGAGCGCGGCTCTCGCCGCGCAACTTGCCCGCGGGCTCGTGGACCGCGGCGCGGACCTATCGGAGGCGGTGCTGACGCTCGACGGAAGTGGGCAGCTACGTGCGGGTTTCAGGCAAGTGCTCGGTGCGGACACACTCATTCAGAACTGCACGTTCCACTTCGCCGAGCGAATCAGAATGGCGCTTCCGGGGCCGCTCGACTTCTACGGCACCCGACACCGGCTCGACACGGCGATCATCTACACGGCAGACCGAGGGAAGGCGCGCAAGCTGCTGCTCGGCGTGGCGCGGGAGCTGACGAATGCCGGCCGCCCTGAGGCGGGCGCGACGGTACGTGCCCGGATCACTGGCGTGCTTGCCGAGGTCGAGAAGGTCGGCGTCGAGGGCGAGAAACGCTGGAAGGAGCTTCGGGAGAACCCCGTCATCACTGAGCTCTACAGCGCCGTGCACGGTGACGTGCCGGCCTCGCTGTGGGAGGGCGTCAATCCCCGGCTGACGGAAGCATGGGCACTGAACTCGCCCGACGAGTCGCTCGCCGCGCTCAAGACGCTCGCTCTGCAACTCGTCGCCGACGGGCGTGACGAGGCCGCGAAGCTGCTTGCAGAGGACCGACAGCTCCTCGATGAGACGTTGACCATCTCGCGCCTCGGCGTCGAGGATGCGGACCTCGCCGCGAACCTTCGCCAGACCGCGATCAGCGAGAACCTCAACAAGGAGTTCCGCCGCCGCACCCACAACGTCAGACGCTGGCGCTCCGGGGAGATGATCGACCTGTGGGTGGCCGAGGTCGTCGCGGTTGCCGAGGCCGGTTGGAAGCGTGTCGGCGGTCCGGGGGCGTGTCAGTCGCTGGACGCGTCGGTGTCGACTGCGCGGGCACAGCTGCGAAAAAAGCTCGAGATCGAGGCAGGCCGTGCGACGGGCGGCGACGCTTCTGGTCCGGTCGTTGCGGCCCACGAAACCGAGGGGTCGGCGGATGTCTGGATGCCGGACGAGTACCGAACTCTGCTCGGCGACTGGCGCGCCGAGGCGCTCGCACGCCGCGCTGGGCTGATCCGGGTCGGGATCGCGCACCGGGGCGAGCAGTATCTCAGAGGCGACCTGCGCCGCTTCGCGGATCCGATCCTCAGTCTCGACACCCGCCAGGCCGCGAGGGTCCTCAGCCTGGAGACCGAACTGCGGGATGCCCGCCGACGCGGCGCGCGGCCACCGCCGACGGTGCCAGAGGGCATCGTCGACCTCGATGCGATCCAGGGTCAGACTCCCCTCGTACAGCGGGTTCAAGAACCGGTTGCCCCGGTCAGACCCGACCGCGAGCGGTACCGCGACCTGCTGGCCGAGCTGCGGCGCGTTCGCGAGGGAGGCGCGGACCGAGAGCCACTCGGTCTGGACCAGTGGATGACGGCCCAGGGCGGCGATGCGGCCCACGTCCTCGCGGTCATCGCGGTGCTCCGGGCGAGGGGCCTTGACGCGAATACCGTCCAGCCCGGCGGGCCACGGGCGCGTGCGGAGGAGGCCCAGACAGCGCTCGAGCTGCCAGGGCGGCCCACGGACGCCTCTGAGGCCGGTCGAGCCTTGTCGGGTGAGGAGTCGGCGCGGGCGCTGGACCCACCGCATTCCACCCATTCTGGACCGTTCGTGATGCCGCCCGATCCGCTGGTGAGTTTTCAGTCCCAGCTGGATTCCCGCTCGGTCGCGCGGATCGGTCAAATGGCGGCCGAGCTGTCCCCGGGGCTGGCGTCCTGGTCAGACGACGACCTCGAGGTTGCGATCGGCGACATCAGCGCAGACCCCGGAGCGCTGGCGTCGCTCGACGAGCAGGTCGACACTTGGGTTCAGCAGAACGCCCAGGGGGTCGCGCGAGCGCTGGCGTGCGCGAACGCATCACACGGCGAGCGGCCGCTGGTCCCTGAAGCCGTCCAACGTTGTCGCGCGGTCCTCGGCGAACGGCACTACCGGGACATCACCTCCTGGTCCTCGTATTTCGGTGGGCGCCTCGCGGGCGGCGAGGGGATCGACGCCGATGCGACCGAGCGGACCGCGCTCGGCTCGTTGCGGACGCTGGATTCGCATCTCGACGAGTTGCGCGTCGCTGCGTTTACGGTCGCCGCCGAGCGCACGCTTCACTGCCGGGCCCAGATAGCCGCAATCTCGCAAGGCCGGTCCGTCGCGCCGAGCCGTGATTCCGTGGGTGATGCGACCGCACCCGCGCGGAGTCTTGATGCTGAGCTCGTGGATCTGGGGGTCCTCGGTGACGCGCGGGCCACTACGATCGAGGCTCACGCGCAAGCACTTGACGGCTTGACAGCGGCACTTGACGCGCGGGGGGTCGAGCGCTGGCTTGGGGCAATCGGCAGTCCTGTAGACGGTCTCGATCGTCAGAGCGCGCGCGACACGCTCTCCGTCGAGCGCGACCAGAAGATCGCCGCCGCGACCCGCGACGAGCACCTGCGCGCGACCGGAAGTCTCGAGCCACACTCGGGTGCGCGTCGCGGCCGGCGTCACGAGGAGATCGGCACCCGGCGTCACGAAGCCAGGCAGCAGAGCGCGGCACTCGCTGAACTCGAGGCTCGGCAGTCCAACCTGAACGCGTCGGAGACCGGGCTGGACACATGGTTCGCGCAGAGCGCGCACCGGGTCGCCTACCAGCTGGCCGCCGAGCGGCGGGCGGCTGAGCTGGGGCTAGGCGTTGAAGCGGGGCGTGTGTCGCGGCCCCCCCCAACCCGGCGGTTGAACGTCGAAGTCACCGCAGAGCCTGACCCTGTGGTCAGCGAGAAGCAGCCAGTTCTGGCCTCCCCGGATGCCGGTTACGGCATCTAAAGTTCACGATTGCTTGACACCTTTAGTCACTCTGTGATTAGATCTCTGCTCTTGGCAGAGGAGAGGTGCTGCACGGGAAGCTATCCAGTGGAGTCTCGCCGAGTGGACTGGATAGCCGGGAATGCTGCGAGACACGATCCGCCACAAAGACTCCGTCTGTCACGGTCCGGCGCCAGCCGTGACCGCTAGTTCCGGCGATCGCGGCACGCGACAACCAGTCTGGACAGGCGATGAGCGCTAGTTCCGCGGCGACAGATCCACACGCCCGTACCCACTCGAGAGGCCTCCTCGGCGCCCGGGGCGTCTCGATGCGTTACGCCGGAATCCACGCGCTCGAAGAGGTCGACATTGAGCTGCATCCCGGCGAGATACTCGCCCTCGTCGGCGACAACGGAGCTGGCAAGAGCACTCTCCTTGGGATTCTGTCCGGCAGCATCGCGCCAACGCGCGGAACGGTCCTCATCGACGGAAAGCCACGCAGCTTCGATAGCCCTTCCGACGCGACGGCCTGCGGGATTGCGGCCGTGTACCAAGATCTCGCGCTGGCGCTGCACCTCGACGTCGCAGCCAATCTCTTCCTCGGCCGGGAACGGATTCGCGCGTCAGCACCGTGGTGCTGGATGAAATGGCTGGACCGCGACGGTATGGAAGCAGCGTCTCGTCGCGCGTTGGAGCGGGTCCATATTCGGATCGGCGATGTGCGGGCCGAATGCGCGTCGCTGTCAGGTGGTCAGCGGCAAGCGATCGCGATCGCTCGCGCCATTACCTGGTGTGATCGAGCGCTATTGCTAGACGAGCCCACCGCCGCCCTCGGCGTCGAGCAGCAGGCCGAGGTACTCAGCCTGCTCCGCACGGTTCGAGACCAGGGGATCGGGACGCTCCTCGTGACGCACCAACTTCCGCACGTGCTCGAGGTGGCAGACCGGATCGCCGTGTTGCGACGTGGCCGATTGGTGGCGTGTCTCGAGCACTCCGAAGCCACCGTTGAGCGATTGGTGGCACTTATCACCGGGCTGGACCCTGGATCTACCAACGGAATCTCGAGCGGACACGAGCGCGCGCGAAATGGCACCGACTGAAATCCCGCCGCGACTGCGGAACTCAATCCTGCCGCGCGAGCCTGAGGTATCGACCGGGACGGAGGGCCGACTCGCTGGAGGGCTCGGCGTGCTGATGCGCTTCGAGAGCGTCTGGACATTGGGGGTCCTGTTTGTGATCGTCGCAGTGTTTGCGATCACCACGGCGGATTTCCTAACCAAACAAGCCTGGCTCGCGATTTCCATCGACGCGACAGAGGTCATGTTGCTTGCAATCGGTCAGACGTTTGTGATCGTGTCAAGGGGAATCGACCTCTCGGTCGGCGCGATCCTCGGCTTCGCTCCATTTGTTGGTGCCTGGATGATGAGCAAGTTGATTGGGCACGCTGGGACACCCGAGACGATCGCCGTTGGGTTCGGCGTGACGATCGCGGTCGGCCTCACGCTTGGGCTGGTGAACGGCTTCGTCATCACGAAAATGCGAATCACGCCGTTCATCGCGACGCTCGGAATGCTCGGGATAGCCACTGGCGCGACGGATGTGCTCAACGGTGGTCAAGAGATTTCGAACATCCCGCCGCATATCGTGGACATTGGCAATGCCCAAGTCCTCTCAGGCTGGATTGCGATTCCGGTCCTCGTGACGGCGGTGGTCGCGTTAGCGTCGGGGTTTGCACTGAGTTACTGCCGGTTTGGCCGGCGTTGCTACGCGGTCGGCAGTAGCCCCGAAGCATCACTGCGCGCCGGGATCAGCGTCGACCGGCACCTGATCGCGGTGTACGTCGTGTCGGGCGGATTGGCCGCGCTGTCCGGCTTCCTGGTGATGAGCAGACTCGGGGTTGCGTCGGTGGCAGCGGGGCAGAACGACGAACTGAACGCGATAGCCGCTGTCGTGATCGGGGGGGCGAGCCTGTTCGGAGGACGGGGCACGATTGTCGGCGCGGTGTTGGGCACCCTGATCATCGCTGTTTTGAACACGGGCCTGATCATCGCCAACGTGGATCCGTCGTGGCAGGTCGTGGCAGTCGGGCTGATCTTGATCGCGGCAGTGTGGGCGGACCAGCAACGGGTTGGTTTCGTCCAACGGATGTCGCTTCGAAGCAGGTAGGAATTCGCACCGCAAGCGGCATGGCCGGGGCATCCGAGTCCTCCCGAACCAACGATAGAAAGAGACGAACAATGGGATCTTTCAGCAACAGCTGGTGGCAAGCTCGCGGGGTAATGGCGCTGGCTGTGACTGCCATCGCACTCAGCGGGTGCGGGAACAGCTCAACAAGGGGGCATAGCTCAACACAACGCATCGCGTCAGGTACGTCGCGGTCGTGCAACGGCAAGCACTACACAGTGGCGATGGTGCCCGCAGTCACGCCGCTGTCGTTCTACGACACCATGGAGCGTGCCGCAGCAGCGGAGGCGCAGAAGCTGTGCATGACGATCATTTATCAGGGGCCGGCGACGTTTGGAGCCGACCCGGAAACGCAGGTGCTGGATGCCGTGCTGGTCAAGCACCCGGATGCGCTTGTGGTGGCGCCGGCCGACCCGTCAGCGATCCAGGCTCCGATCGAGCGCTTCGAGGCTGCCGGAATCCCGGTCTTTGGAATTGACCTCGCGCTTCGCGACCCGAGCGTCGTGAAATCTCAGGTCCTGGGCAATAACTACCAGGGAGGCCAGCTCTCAGCAGCCGCTCTTGGCACGCTGATGCATGGCAGCGGGGCCGCGGCCCCGCTGAACACAGCACGCGGAATCCCGACGCTCGACCTGCGATATCAGGGCTTCGCCGCGACGATGCACCGGCTGTACCCGCGGATCCAGGTACTCCCCCAGCAGTACGCCGGGGCCACACCGTCGCAAGCCCAGACGCTCGCTCGAGATCTGCTGCTCGCCCATCCCAACCTGAAGGCCTTCTTCTGCATCACCGAGGTACAGGCAGAGGGAGCCGCAGCGGCGATCGCGGCGCTCGGGAAGCAGGGGAAGGTGTTTGTAAGCACCTACGACGGAGACCCGACCGAGGTTCAGGATCTGAAGTCCGGCAAGATCCAGTTCCTTGCTGTGCAGCAGGTCAAGAAAGAGGGCCAGACGGTGGTTGACTACGTACACGACTGGCTGACCGGTAAGCAGACCGCCGTACCCAAGGAGGTCACCATAGACACCGTCGCCGTGACCAAGGCCAACGTCGACAGCCCCCAGATCGCTCCGATCTTGTACGGCCCGGCCTCCCATTGAGCGAGGCGACCCCGCTGACTGTCAGACCGACCTGAGACGGCGAGCAAGCCGGCGCGTCTGATGGCTCCCAGCTCCGTCCGCATCCGCGCAGAGTTCGACGTGCCTGCTCGGATGCGAGACGGAGTGGTCCTACGGGCAAACGTCTATCGACCTGACCGTCCAGGCCGTTGGCCGGTGCTCCTGGCCAGGACTCCGTATGGCAAAGATCTCCCCGACGTGTCCGCGTGGCTCGACCCGATCCGCGCCGCTCGGCAAGGATTCATCGTCGTCGTCCAGGACACGCGGGGACGCTTCAGCTCGGACGGCGATTGGGAGCCGTTTCGATTTGAGAGGGCCGACGGCTACGACACGGTGGAGTGGGCGGCGGCACTCCCCGGGGCGAGCGGACGTGTCGGTATGTACGGCATGAGCTACTACGCCAACACGCAGTGGCTGGCGGCGGTCGAGCGACCGCCGTCGCTGATGGCGATCGCACCGGCAATGACCTGGTCCGAGCCACTGGACGGACTGCTGGCCCGCGGGGGCGCGGTGGAGCTCGGCCTCGCCGTCCCGTGGTCGCTTCAGCAAGGGTTCGACTACCTGACTCGCCAGGGCGACAGTTCAGACGACCTCAATGGGCGAGTCGACGCCCTCATCGATGAGTGCGATCGCCTGCCAGCGGAGGGTTATTGGGAGCTGCCGGTGAGCGATGCTACGGTTTTTCGCCGGCACTCAGTTCCCGACATCGGATCATCTCGTGCCTCGACGAGGCAGGCAGCCGCTGGCTCGGCCGGCGTTGCGGCGTTACACGAACGGGTTGATCTGCCCACTCTGCACCTCGCCGGGTGGTACGACCTCTTTCTCCAGGGCACACTGGATAACTATCAAGCGGTGGCAGGGTCGGGCCACGATTGCCGGCTGATCGTCGGACCATGGACCCACGCCCGGTTCGCCGACGGCATCGGCGAACTCACTTTCGGCATCCGGTCCGGGAGGGACGCGGGCTACGTCTACCCCGGCTGCGATTGGACCCAGATCCAGCTGGCCTGGTTTCGGCAGCACCTGACCGCTGAGCGAGACGTCGAGCTACCGGGTGCGCGGGTGAGAATTTTTGTCATGGGGAGAAACGAGTGGCGTGACGAGTCGGAGTGGCCGCCGGCACAAGCCACGAGGGAACGCTGGTTTCTACGTTCCTGCGGCAGGCTGACCCTTACGCCGTCGACGGCGGATGAGTCTCCGAGCGAATTCTCCTACGATCCGGACAATCCCGTCCCATCAACTGGGGGAAACACCTTCATGGCTCCGAGCTTTGGCGCGGGGCCACTCGACCAGAGGCCGATCGAGAGCCGGGCTGACGTCCTTGCCTTCACCTCAGAGCCGCTTACGTCAGACTTGGAGGTGACCGGGCCGGTGCGGGTAGTGCTAGGCGCGCAGAGTTCAGCACCCGCCACCGACTGGGTGGCTCGGCTGTGTGATGTCGATCAAGCCGGCCGCTCCGTCACGCTATGTGACGGGATCGTACGGGTAGCCGACGGCGCCCAACGTCGCCGCCGCTATGAGGTCGACCTCTGGTCTACGAGCAATGTCTTCCTGAGCGGCCACGCCCTCCGCGTCCACGTCACGAGCAGTTCGTTTCCTCGATGGGACCGAAACCTCAACACCGGAAACCAAGGCGCCGCAGCCTCGCAATGCGCCCAGCAGACGATCTTTCACCACGGCCAGCTTGCGTCGTACATCGAGTTGTCAGTCGTGTGACCGCCTGACCCAGACGATCAAGCGGCCGCAAAGAGGGCATTGGGCCGGCGTCAGTGATGGTGCATCGGAGCACGCGTGCGCGGATGCCAGGGCGGCCGGGCACGTAATAGCTACGTTCTAATGTCAAAATAGCGCAATGGCTCAATAGCGCAATGGCACACTAGATGGACGGAGCACAGCGCCGCACCTCGGCGTTTCACCGTGTGGCCGTGACTGCTTGTAGGAGCACAGCCGTCCAGGTGAAGCCCGCGCCAACAGCGAGGAGCACCGTCCAATCGCCTGGACTCACCTGACCCGCGCGGATGAGGTGATCGTATCCCACGAAATTATCGGCCGGCCCTAAGTGGCCAATCTTATGGCCGAGCCCCGCAATTAGCGCATGAGGCGGAATGTCGAGCGGCTCCAAGACCTCACGATGCAGCAGCCTAGTCCCGAAAAACGGCACTACAAACTGAGAAACGTCTGCAACTGTCAGAGCTGACGGTCTCAACACGTTATCTAGCGCGGCCCGGATTCCGGCGTGGCGCCGATGCCACTGTTCCCCCCGCTCCCGTCGAAACTCCGCGGCGCGCTGCGCTAAATCGATCAGTCGCCCGTCGTCATCCTGCGCCGCTCCGCGATGTAAACCTTCCAACTCTGCGTCCGCGACGGTGGCAACATTCACGATGCGCCCGAAACCGCGTTCGTGCGACAGCACAAGCGCACCGCCCCCGTCGCCGAAAACCAATCCCCGGTTAGCCCGCCACCGGTCGAAGCGGGGCAAATGCCAACGGTCCCCACCGACCAAGAGAGCTACCGCGCCCTTCGGCTGTGACGTGAGCCATGCGCACACAAGCGGTAGCGAGATGAGGCCGTTCGATAGGCCGCGCAGCTCCAAGGGAACAGCCGAACGGGCCTCTAGTCGCCGCTGGACGTGTGCAGCCGCGTTCGCCACCAGCGGTCCCGATGAGAAGCCCACGGAATATAGGAGAAGAGAGACGTCCGTCGGCTGGTGGTTGGAGAGCGCCAGAGCCGATCGTGCAGCGCCAACCGCAAAATCGGCGGGGTAGTCCTCGGCGCCGCCAGTCGTGATGCAGAGATATTCACTCTCTAGGGCCTCCTCGGCATCATATGCTCCGGCTGCGACCGCATCTGGTACGGCAGTGGTGTCAGGTAGGCATGTCCCGGTTCCGGCTATGAACATTTCCGGCCATGGCATCAAGACTCACTCCAATCGGGGCCACCCGCGCCGCTCGGTGGGTGTGGGTGCGCCGCAACGATGGTAAGCCCGGGGAGGCGGTTCAGGTGAGGTTAAGGAGATTCGCGATAGGCGGGGCTGGCCTCCCGCGCATTGAGCAAGCCGCCGCCGCGTGGGCGCCCTGTGCTAGCGCGTCTGTGATTGTCCAGTCGGCCGCCAACGCGGCGGTGACAGCAGCAGCGAAGCAGTCCCCCGCCCCGTACGCATCGACGACCGGGCCAGCAAGAGGCGCGGCGGGCCAGCTCCCACGTTGCCCGAACGCCTGATACGTCCCGCCGTCCGATCCGCGCGTTGTGATTTCCCACACGGGCCGGAGGTGGACGTGATCCCGGATGGCTTGCTGCTCTAGGGCGTCGGACTCAGAAGCGATCAGGGCATCTAGCCGCATACCCGAGCACTGGTCGGCAACGCGAGCACTGGCGACGACTAGGCGAGCCTGGCGACCAGCGTGCATCGCTCCCTCGTCCCCGGCACACAAGTACGCCCCGGCGCAGTCTGCGAGGCTCACCCACGGTAGAGGGTCCTTCGCTGACGGGCTCCTGAGGTGGTCAAAGTGGATGATGGTGCGCTCACCGTCCGGGGTCCGCACGCTCAGCACCTGCCGAGTCTTAGTGGTCCGGGCCGCGTGTACAGTGACGCCGCGCGCCGTCAGGTCTTGACGCGCCTGGTTGCCGAGATCATCACTGCCCAGCGCGGTAAAGAATGCCACCGTGCAACCGAGGGCGGCAAGTTGCATCGCGGCCACCGCACCACCCCCGGCCGCTGTCCGGTACCGGGTGCGAACGTCTATCCCTTCCCCGTGCGCGGGCAGCGCATCAGCGTCCACGAACGTGACGGACTCGGTGTGGCCGATCACGGCAATGCGAAGGTCCCGGAAGTCTTTGTGCATAGCTGCACCGTACGCGCCGCTCTGTCCCTTGCGCTATGGCGGCGCGTGGTGCACTCTGGGAGCCGTGGTCGTAGGAACGCCACGACGCCGGGACCACCGACCCTACCCCCGTCGGTGGGGGGCCCGGATGCGCCCACCCCCAAAGGCGGGCGGCTCGACAAGATGCGCCGAGCCGCCCGCCTGCCTAGAGGAGGTCACGGTGACAGGACCGGCCACGTGGCAGGTTGTCGATCGTCTCAACCCCTGGTACGGACGGATCGGCTCTCAAGCGCTCTCATTGGTCGTTGCCCACTCGGCGCCCGTCCTGGCTGGGGGTTTCGTCCGGCGCAACCTCGGCCGCTGTCGTCTGGACGTCCAGAAGGATGCGGCAGACTGGACAGAACGCCTCGTCTCGAACATCGCCGTTACGTGTCTCGGACCTAAGCCAGGCACACCCCGCGCCGGTCAGTCGCCGGTCACGCGACAGACGCCCGCACCGTTCGAGCTGGCCACCGTGTTTCACCCGGACCGGGTGTTTATCGTGGTTCGGATAAAGCGAGACCTGCCCGAACGTGTGTTCGATGGTGTAACGGCGCAGCGGGGGGCGCGCAGGGTGGGCGGCGATGACCTAGAACTGTGGTTCACGGTGTGGCGGTGAGCCGTGCACGACGATCAGAGGATTGCGTTTAGCGCTGTCGGGCTGTTCGGTGCGGTTGCCCATAGGTTCGTTCAGCGGCGCGGCAGCGGTGACGAAACCGAGAATGACGCCTGCGAAGTGCTCGCCGTCGCCGCGCTGGCCGTCCTCGCGCTCTCCACCGAGCTAGGGCGCGGGCCGCAGGGCGGCTATCTGGAAGATGCCGCTGCCAATGTCGGCAGAAGCGGCTCACTGGCGCGGCTGCTGACCGAGCTGAACGTACCCCGGAGCTGGGATACCGGAGAGCGCAACCGGCCGGTCCTGCCGGACGCCTCCTGACGCGCCCGGGATCGTCTGATGCCACCCCTGCCGGGTCAAGGGATACCCCGCCCTTGACCCGGCAGGGCTGCCAACAGGAGCTGGCCTAGTGTCGCGTCAGGCGGCAAAATGAGTCCCGGCTCCCCTGCGTCCGTTTGTGCAGCGACACTCGGGCGGTGCTGTCCGTCGAGGTTGCGGCCGGAGTGTCGGCCTGATCTCACAACGCACGCGATGAGGCATCCGGGGGGCGGTCCATCGGTCTCGGCAGGGAGCGCAGGCCGTGAGGCATAGCCATGAATGGTTATGCCTCACTGGCGTGCAGTCCGAACGAAACCCCCACGGCACGGGCGCCCGCGCGGATCCCCCCACCCTCCCGCCC
>JBOGYN010000716.1:0-10664 GCA_050696855.1 Solirubrobacteraceae bacterium
GGCCCGGCGCGGCACGCCCCGACCAACCCGCCGCCGCTCGTCGTCCCGGGCCCGGTTGGGCTCGGAGACACGAGCCGCCCCAGCGGCCCGGTTGGCCCGGGAGACACGACCCGCCCGAGCGGCCCGCGACCCGGGATCAGGCCGCGGCCTCGTCCTCGTCAGGCGCGGCCACCGTGACCAGCGTGGGCGAGATGTTCTTGTCGATCGTGTCGCGCGTGACCACGCACTTCTCCACGTCGCGGCGCGAGGGCAGCTCGAACTGGACCTCGAGCAGGACCTCCTCGATGATCGAGCGCAGGCCGCGGGCCCCCGTCTCGCGCTCAAGCGCCTTGTCGGCGATCGAGACCAGAGCATCGTCGGCTAACACCAGCTCGATCCCGTCGAACTGGAAGAACCGCTGGAACTGCTTGACGAGCGCGTTGCGGGGCTCGGTCAGGATCTGCATCAGTTCGTCTCGCGACAACTGATGGATCGCCGACATGACCGGCAGGCGGCCGATGAACTCGGGGATCAATCCGTACTGGATCAGGTCCTCAGGCAGGCAGTGCTCGAACATCTCGCCCAGGTCGCGCTGCTCCTTGGACTTGATCGCGGCCCCGAAGCCGACGCCCTGGTGGCCGATCCGGCGCTCGATCACCTTGTCGAGGTTGGCGAACGCACCCCCGCAGATGAACAGCACGTTGGTGGTGTCGATCGAGAGGAACTCCTGGTGGGGATGCTTGCGTCCGCCCTGGGGCGGGACCGAGGCCGTGGTCCCCTCGAGGATCTTCAGCAGCGCCTGCTGCACCCCCTCGCCGGACACGTCACGGGTGATCGACGGGTTGTCGGCCTTACGGGCGATCTTGTCGACCTCATCGATGTAGATGATCCCGGTCTCGGCCTTCTTGACGTCGTAGTCGGCGGCCTGGATCAGCTTGAGCAGAATGTTCTCGACGTCCTCGCCCACGTAGCCGGCCTCGGTCAGGGCGGTGGCGTCGGCGATCGCGAAGGGGACGTTGAGGATCTTGGCGAGCGTCTGGGCGAGCAGCGTCTTGCCGCACCCGGTCGGACCGAGCAGCAGGATGTTGGACTTCTGCAGCTCGATGTCGTTCTCATCGGACTGCATCATCTGGACGCGCTTGTAGTGGTTGTAGACCGCTACCGAGAGCGACCGCTTGGCCTGCTCCTGTCCGACCACGTACTCGTTGAGCACGTCATAGATCTCCCGCGGCTTGGGGAGATTCTCGATGTCGAAACTCGGCGGAGCGGTGAGCTCCTCGTCAATGATCTCGTTGCAGAGATCGATGCACTCATCACAGATGTAGACGCCGGGCCCGGCGATCAGCTTCTTGACCTGCCGCTGGGACTTGCCGCAGAAGCTGCAGAGAAGTTGTTCGTTGGAGTCGGTCGGACGGGCCATGAATCTCCTCCCAGAGCTCGGCTTGACACGAGCGCTCGCGCGCTGTGAAGCCTAGTGCTTCCCTCGTGTGCGCGCGAACACTTCTCAGTGCTCCGAGATCACTCGATCGATGATTCCGTACTCCTGCGCCTGCTCCGAGCTCATGAAGTAATCGCGCTCGGTGTCGTGCCGGACCTTGTCCAGATCTTTGCCGGTGTGCTTGGCGATGATCTCGTCCAGACGCCGGCGCACATCGATGATCTCGTTGGCATGAATTTCAATATCGGTCGCTTGCCCCTGGAAACTTGAGGAAACCTGGTGGATCAGGATCTTGGCGTTGGGCAGGGCCATGCGCTTGCCGGCCGCGCCGCCCGCCAGCAGCAGGGCGCCCATCGACATCGCGATACCGACGCAGATCGTCGAGACATCGGGCTTGATGAACTGCATCGTGTCGTAGATCGCCAGCCCCGCGTAGACCGAACCGCCCGGGCTGTTGACGTAGATCGAGATGTCCTTATCGGGATCCTCGGATTCGAGGTGCAGCAGCTGGGCGACGATCAGGTTCGCGATCTGATCGTCGATGGGCGTGCCCAGGAAGACGATCCGCTCGTTGAGCAACCGGCTGTAGATGTCAAACGCGCGCTCCCCGCGGGAGGTTTGCTCGACCACCATGGGTACGAGTGGGCTCATCGTCCTCGCTTCTTTCGCTTCCTGCTCCGGATTCCTGCCGACTGTAGCAAGGGGTGTCTCCCGCCCCAGACGCAATGCGGCCAGGTCTGGCGGGGCCCCGATCTCTCAGCTGCCGGGGGTCCAGATCTGGTCCGGACGCCCTTCGGAGTCCTCTTTGCCGGGTGTCCAGAGCTTGTCGCGCGCCTGGGCCTGATCGACGCTGATCGCGCTCGCTTCGCGGACCAGCAGTTCGACGGCCTGGCGGTTGGCGACATCCTCTCGCAGGGACTCGAGACGGCCCGCTTTGCGCAGCTGCTCGAGGAGCTCGGCTGGATCGGAGCCATCGCGCTCGGCGGCCGGGCGCAGCGCGTCCAGAAGGTCGTCGTCGGAGGGCTCGATCTGCTCGGCGGTGACGATCGCGGCCAACACAGCCTCGCGACGCAGCGCGCTCGCCGCGTCCGGTTCGGCGTCGTGGGCCAGGGACTCCTCGTCCTGGCCGGCGATCCTCAGATAGGCGTCCTTGGAGATGCCCTGACGGGCCAGCGCCGACATCGTCTGCTCCACCACCTCGTGGGCGCGAGCGTGGATCAGCTGGTCGGGCAGCTCGATCTCGGCCTCGTCGGTCGCCGCCTGCAGGACCGCCTGTTCAAATTCGCGCTCGATTGAATCGGCGTCGGCCTTGCGCAGGCGACTGGCGATGTCCTCGCGCAGCTCGGTCAGCGAGTCAAAGCCGCCCGCCTCGACCGCGAAATCGTCATCCAGTTCGGGCAGGCGCTTGGCCTTGACCTCCGAGACGGTGACGTCGAAACTGGCCGCCTGGCCGCCGAGATCGCCCGGATAGCCTTCCGGGAAGGTCACCTCGACCGTTCGCTCGTCACCCGCCGAGGCGCCCACCAGCTGCTCCTCGAACCCAGGGATCAGGCGCTCGGAGCCGAGCTCGACCAGCTGATCGCGCCCCTCGCCGCCGGCAAACGGTTCCCCGTCGACCCTGCCCAGGTAGTCGACGACCACGTGGTCGCCCTTCTCGGCGGGGCGCTGCACGGTGTCAAGGGTGGCGACGCGGTCGCGCAGGCCCTCGAGCTCGGCATCGATCGCGGCATCATCGACTTGGGGCTCGCGCCGTCCCACCTCGAGGCCCTTGTACGTGCCCAGCTTGGCCTCCGGACGCACCCCGATCTCGATCGAGAAGGCCAGTGGCTGACCCTGAGCGGGCAGGTCGCCCACGTTGAGGTCGGGATCTCCGATGGGCGCGATACCGGCTCCATCGATGGCCTCCACGTACCAGCCCCCGAGCGAGTTGCGCAGCGCCTCGTCCAGGACGGCCTCGCGCCCGAGCCGCCGGATGACCACGGTCGGGGGCACCTTGCCCTTGCGAAACCCGGGGATCCGCATCTGCTGGCCGAGCTTCTTGGCGGCCTGCTGGACGCGGCGCTCGACCTCTTCGCCCGGGACCTCGGCCTCGACCCGCACGCGGGACTCGGGCAGCTCGGTGACATTGGTCTTCATGGCGCTCATGGGTGCCAGACGATAGCTTGGCCAGGTGCCCCGGCGGCTTTCCGCGCGACTGGTTACCGGACCCTTCGCCTTCGCCGTGGCCGGCGCCATCGACCTGCTGAGGTTTGCCTGGGCTAGCGCGCGCGCGGCAAGACGCCATTAGCATGGGCGCCGATGAAGGCCGCCTCGCTCCCCTGGCGCCGCCGTACCGGCGTGCTCGCGTTCCTGCTTGCGGCCGCCGCGGCGGTCCTGCTGGCCGCCCTGCTGGTCCCGGGCGGCGCCCGGGCCTCGAGTACCCAGGAGATGATTCTCCAGGACGACACTGCGCTGATCTACTCCTCACCCAGCCAGGTACAGGCCAACCTGCAGACGCTCAAGAACATGGGGGTTGATCGCGTCCGCGTCTCGGTGGTGTGGAGCCTGGTCGCGCCCAGTCCGACCGCGGCCCTCAAGCCGGGCTTCGACGCCACCAACCCGGCGGCGTACCCGGCCGGCGTCTGGGACCGCTGGGACCTGATCGATCTCGCAGCGCAAAAGCTCGGGATCGGCGTTTACTTCCAGCCCACGGCTCCGGCCCCGACCTGGGCGACCGGCCCGGTGGTTCGTAACCAGGGCTACCGCTACACGAGCAAGATCAACGGGAAGCTCTACGGCCAGTTCTTCCAGGCCGTGGCCACCCGTTATGACGGGCACTACCCAGCCACCGACCTGGCCGGCAAGACCGCCCCGCTGCCCCGCGTCAGCTATTGGGGCATCTACAACGAACCCAACATCGGCGGCTGGACTACCCCGCAGTGGCTGAAGGTCCGCGGCCGCGAAGTCGAGGCCTCCCCCGCCATCTACCGTCGCATGCTCGACGGCGCCTGGCGCGCGTTGACCGTTACCGGCCACCGCCACGACACGATCTTGATCGGAGAGACGGCCGCCTATGGCGCGCGAGCCAAGGGGTACGGCGACAGCATGGACCCGCTCATCTTCATGCGCTCCCTCTACTGCCTGAGCTCACGCTACACGCCACTCACGGGCCGCTCGGCGGCCACCGTGGGCTGCCCCCGGGCGGGCTCTCGGCTGGCCTTCACCCGCGCCCATCCCGGGCTGTTCTACGCCACCGGCTGGGCCCACCATCCCTATGACTTCGTGCACGCGCCGAGCTTTAAGCGCCGCGATCCCAATTCGGCCAGCCTGTCCGGTATCGCTCGCCTCGAGCACGGCCTGGACCACGCCCGGCGCGCGTACCACAAGGCAGCCCGGGTTCCGATCTACATCACCGAATGGGGCGTCCAGAGCCGGAACCCCAACCCGTTCATCAAGTTCAGCCAGGCCCAGCAGGCCGAGTACCTCAACCAGGGCGAGTACATGGCGTTCCGCAACCCCCGGGTGCGGTCCTTTGCGCAGTTCCTGCTCGTCGACGACGCCCCCAACACGCAGTACCCGGTCGGCTCCCGCGCCTACTGGTCCACGTTTGACAGCGGGCTACTGGCCTATGGCTCAAGCCAGCCCAAGCCGGCCTATTACGCCTTCGAACTCCCGCTCTGGCTGCCCAAGGCCCGTCACGGCCAGCACGTGTACGTCTGGGCCCAGATCCGTCCTTCCAGCGCGGCGCGCGTCGGCACGCTGCAGTTCCAGGCCCGCGGCGCCCAGACGTGGAGCAACGTCAAACAGGTCACGGGCACTGGTGCGGAGGGTTACGTGAGCACCCATGTGGCGCTGCCCTCGGCGGGATCGCTGCGCCTGAGCTGGACGGGCGTTGGGCAGACCCTCTACAGCCGCACCGCTCAGGTCAGTTAGTACTTACGCCGCCCGGCGGCGCGGTCTCCGGGTGCATCGCCGGTTCGTCGCGGACCAGGTTTCCCAGCTCGCGCAGGGCCACCGGCAGCGTCGTCGTGTCGTAGCTGCCCGAGGCCTTGACGTCAGCGAGCACGCTCAGCGCGCGCGTGACGGCGGCCTCGTTGCGCTCACGCCATTCGGTCAGCGCGCCCTCGCTGCCCAGGCGCACGTCGGCCGACAGCAGCGCGTCGCGGGTCAACGCGCGGTGCAGCCGGTAGAGGTCATCGCGCAGGGCGGCCCGGGCCAGCGCCTGCCAGCGGTCGGCGCGCGGCAGCTCGAGGATCCGGTCTCGTAACCAGTCAAGCCCCAGTTGGGAGCCCAACGAGAAGTACGCGGCCATGACGACCGGCTGGGGGCGATCGGTGTTGGCGGAGTCCTGGACGATGTCAAAGACCGAGAGCAGCGCCTGCATGCTGGCCACCCGACCGGCCAGGGCGTCGGGCACACCGGCCTGGAGAAGCTCGTCGTGGCGAGCCGCGAAGGCCTCGCGGTCAAGGCCCCCGAGGACGTTGGGGAGCGCTCGCGCGAGCAGCCGGGCGCCGGACAGAAAGCCGCTCGTAGTCGCCTCGATGTCGAGCTCGCGCGGCTGCGCGCGGACCAGCCAGCGGGTGGCCCGCTCGACCAGGCGCCGGCCCTCGATCAGCATCGCGAGCTGGGTCCCGGCTTCGATCTGGTTGTCCAGGGCCTCGACGGCGTCCCAGAACGCGCGCATCTCGAACACCTCGCGGGCGACCGCGTAGGCCCGGGCCAGCTGTGACGCCGTGGCGCCCGTCTCCTCGGTGAGACGGAAGGCGAAGGTGGTGCCGGCCCGGTCCACGAGCTGGTTGGCGACCACCGTGGCGATGATCTCGCGGCGCAGCCGGTGGCTGTGCATCTGCCGGCGGTAGCGCTCGGAGTCCGATGACGGTGGCGACGTCTGATCAGGCGAGGGGCCGGGCCGATCGGAGCCCGGGCCAAGCGGTTCGGGGAAGTAGCGCTCGAGGTCGTGGGCCAGGTACGGATCCTCGGGCAGGTCTGACTCCAGCAGCGCCACGTAGAGGTTGATCTTGGTGTAGGCCATCAGCGTCGCGAGCTCGGGGGCGACCAGGCCGCGACGGGCCGAGCGACGAGCGGCGATCGTCTTCCCGCTGGGCAGGTACTCGAGCTCGCGGTCGAGCCCGGCGTCCTTCTCGAGCCGGCGGATCAGGCGCTCGTGGACCCCCAGCATCGAAACTGCCTGAGCGCCCGCGATGCTCATCGCCTGGGTCTGCGTGTAGCTGCCGTAGAGGACGCGCTGCGCCACCGCGCCAGTCATCTCCTCGAGCAGCTGGTTGCGCTCGTCGTCGGTCATCTCGCCCGCAGCCACGAGACCGCCGAGCAGGATCTTGATGTTGACCTCGTGGTCAGAGCAGTTGACCCCGGCGACGTTGTCGATCGCGTCAGTGTTGATCCGTCCCCCGGAGTTTCCCGGCCCGCCGGTCAGCGCGTACTCGATCCGGCCACGCTGGGTGAAGCCGAGGTTGCCGCCCTCGCCCACCACGCGGCAGCGGAGCGTCGCCCCGTCCACGCGCACCGCGTCGTTGGCCTTGTCGCCCGCGTCGGCCTGGCTCTCCTCGGCCGACTTGACGTAGGTGCCGATGCCGCCGTTGAAAAGCAGATCGACCGGGGCCCGAACGAGCTCGCGGATCAGATCCTCGGGGGCGAGCCGATCGGCCGTGATCGCAAGCGCAGCCTGCACCTGGGGGCTGACCGGGATCGACTTCTCGGTGCGCGAGTGGACCCCGCCTCCCTCCGAGATCAGCTCGGGCCGGTAATCGCTCCACGCTGAGCGGGGGAGTTCGAACAGGCGCTGGCGCTCGGCATAAGCCGCCGCCGGATCGGGATCGGGGTCCAGAAACACGTGCTGGTGATTGAACGCGGCCAGGAGGCGAATGTGGGGCGAGCAGAGCATCCCGTTGCCGAACACGTCACCGGACATGTCGCCGATCCCGACCACCGTGAACTCCTCGCGCTGGACGTCAGTGCCGAGCTCACGGAAGTGGCGCGTGACCGACTCCCAGGTCCCGCGCGCCGTGATCCCCATCTTCTTGTGGTCATAGCCGTGGGAGCCCCCAGACGCGAACGCATCCCCCAGCCAGAACCCGTACTCGGCCGCCACCTGGTTAGCCAGATCAGAGAAGCTCGCCGTCCCCTTGTCAGCGGCGACGACCAGGTAGGGGTCGTCTTCGTCATAGCGGACCACGCGCGCCGGCGCCTGGACACGATCACCGACGTAGTTGTCGGTTATGTCGAGCAGCCCCCGCAGGAAGATCCGGTAGCAGGCGATCCCCTCTCCGAGCACAAGCTCGCGGGTGCCGCCGGCCGGCGGGCGCTTGACCACGAAGCCGCCCTTGGAGCCGACGGGCACGATCAGCGCGTTCTTCACCATCTGGGCCTTCATCAATCCCAGCACCTCGGTCCGGAAGTCCTCGCGCCGATCTGACCAGCGCAGCCCACCCCGCGCGACCTTGCCCCCGCGCAGATGGACCCCCTCCACCCGCGGCGAATACACGAAGATCTCAAACCGGGGGCGCGGCAGCGGCAGCAGACCGAGCTTGGTCGAGTCCAGCTTGAAGGACAGGTGGGCCGGGGGTCTCCCCTCGGCGTCGCGGCAGAAGTAATTGGTCCGCAGCATCGCGCGGGCAACCGAGTACAGGCTGCGCAGGATCCGGTCCTCGTCCAGGCTGGTGACGGCGTCGATCGCCTGCGTGAGCTCGTCCGAGAGCCGTGCCGAGCCGGGCTCGTCCTGGCGGTCGGGGTCAAAACGCGCCTCGAAGAAGCGGACGAGCAGCCTGGTGATCTCGGGATTGGCGATCAGCGTGCGCTCCATGTACGCGTCCGAGAAGCCGATGGCTGCCTGGCGCAGGTAGCGCGCGATCGCCCGCACGATCGTGATTTCGCGGCCCGTGAGGCCGGCGGCGAGGACCAGGCCATTGAGCCCGTCATCCTCGAGCTCGCCGGCCCACACGGCCAGGAAGGTTTCGGCGAACGTCTCGCCGATCCGCTCCAGCGCCTCTGGTGGGCAGCTGAGCCCGAAGTCGTAGATCCAGACCGGCGGCGCGCCGCTCGGCGCGATCTCGTAGGGGCGCTCGTCGCTGACCTTGGCCCCGAGGTGCTCGAAGGTCGGCACGACGTCCGAGAGCGAGACGCGCGCGGTACTGAGCAGCTTGCAGCGCGTCGCTCCACCGTCCTGCTCGAGAGACCGGTAAAGGGTCAGGATCGGGCGCCCCGTCCGCGTCAGCTGCTGGATCCGCTCGATGTCGAGGATCGCTCCATGGGCGCTCCAGTCGACTCGGTAGGCGGTGGGGAAGGCCCCGCCAAAGCGGCCGTAGAGCTCGCGTCCTCCCTCTTCGCCGTGCGCCACGATGAGCGCCGCTCGCAGGTCATCGGTCCAAGCTCGGGTAGCCTCCACGATCCGGGCCTCGATCGCGGCGACGTCGTAGTCGTCAGGCACGCCTTCGGGGCAGTGGACGACGTAGTTGACGCGCACGAGGACCGATTCGGAGATCTGAGGAGCCCAGTCGACCTGTCCCCCGCCGAACGCGTCGGCCAGGATCCGGCCCGCGCGCTCGCGGTTCTCGGTGTTGAAGCGGTCGCGCGGTAGGCACAGCGTGCAGGCGACGAAGCGGTCGAGCTGATCGCGGCACACGAACAGCCGCACGCGCTGGCGCTCACCGAGGCCCAGGATGCCGATCGCCATCTCGAACAGCTCCTCGCCGGAGATCTGCACGAGCAGATCACGGGGAAGCAACTCCATAATGTCGGCCATGCCCTTGGCGTCGTGGCTGTCGGGTGGGAAGGCCGCCCGGGCCATTACCGAATCGACCTTCTCGCGCAGCAGGGGGATCTCCCGGGGGCTGGTCTTGTAGGCGGTGGTCGTGTACAGACCGAGGAAGCGTCGCTCGCCCACCACCCGGCCGTCCGGGGCAAACCGCTTGACGCCGACGTAGTCCAGGTAGGCGGGGCGGTGCACGCGCGCGCATGTGTTGGCCTTGGTCAACACGAGCGGATGTGAGGACTGGGCCATCGTCTGACGTTTGGGGTCCAGCGGCTTGGTCGGCATCGCGGCCGCGCCACGCAGGATGCCCAGGCCGGTGTTCGGGACCGCCCGGATCTCCGCCTCGGCGACCTCGTACTCGCGGTAACCCAGGAACGTGAAGTGATCCTCGCGCAGCCACTCCAAAAAGGCGCGGGCCTCGCCCCCGTAGGCGCCGGGGCCCGGGTCCGTGCTGAGCTCCGCGGCCAGCGCGGCGGCGCGGGCGCGCATCGAGGACCAGTCCTCGACCGCCGCTCGTACTTCCTCGAGCACCAACTCGACCCCGGCCTGGAGGACCGCGAGCCGGTCCGAGTCCGACTGTCGAGCCACCTCGGCATGGATCACCGACTCGGCGATCGCCGTCGAGGCGACCGCGCCCGGGGCGAGCACCTCGGTCAGCTCGCCCTCGTCGTCGCGGAGCACGCGCATCACCGGATGCACGATCAACTCGATCGCGTAGCCCTGCCGGCTCAGCTCCATCGTCACCGAGTCGACCAGGAAGGGCATGTCGTCAGAGACGATCTCGACGACGGTGTACGCCGAGCGCCAGCCGTCGCGCTCGAGCTTGGGGTTGTAGACCTGCACCTTGGGCTCGCCCGGCCCGCGGCGGCGGCCGGTTTGCCAGTGGGCGACCAGCGCGCCGCACAGGTCGAGTGGGTTGCGATCGCCGAGATCCGGGGCGGGAACCCAGTGGTAGTACTGGCGGACGAACTCGGCGTACGCGGCCTCGGGCTCGTCGGGGAGGCGCTCGCGGACGCACTCACTCAGCTCGTCGATCAGGTTGCGCTCGAGGTCCCCGGCCTTGACGGCCATCTCTGACACCAGCTCCTTTTCCTCGCGGTGGCGACCAAACAAAACCTACCCCTCAGAACGCCCCCGCGCACCGGCTGCGAGCAAAATGGCAGCCGACGGTCAGGCGCCGGTCCCGCGGGTGACAGTCGCAACCATGCCGACCGGGTCGGCCACCGTGACCAGGAGGCGCTCAAAGCGGGCCGTCGGACCCAATTCGACTCGGATCGCGGGGCCACGGCCGTGCACGGCGGCAAAATCGGGCCGGCCGCCGGTCGCCCGCCGGACGCCATAGGCGATCACCCCGGGAATCCCTGTGCCGGGCGCCCGGATTCCCCGCAGCGCCCCCCATGGATCGGGCTCGACGGCGATCACGGACACGGCGGCCAAGGGCACCCGTACACCGCCGTACATTGCGGCCAGCTTCTCCAGCCCGGTCAGACAGACACACAG
>JBOGYN010000717.1:0-4288 GCA_050696855.1 Solirubrobacteraceae bacterium
GCCGTGGGTGAAGGCGATCGCCCGGCGTGAAGCACTCCGAATTGCGGCGCGCCGAGGACCCGACGAGCGAGCCAGCGAAAACGGGCAGGACATGGATGAGAACGACGAACTGCTGAGGGTTATCGACCGCCTGGATGTTGCTCGAGGCTTGGCCGGACTCTCGCCCATTGAACAGGAGGCGCTTCTGCTGCACTACTGGGCCGGGAAATCCGACACTGAGATTGCGAGCATGCTAGGTACGCCAGTTGGGACGATCAAAGTGCGACTCCACCGGGCAAGACGCAAGCTCGGGCCTGGACTCATGAGCCGCTGAGCAGCCCCGGGAAACCCAGGGTCAGCGGCTGTTGTCTCCTCGACCCCGTCGGACGCTTTGATCGCATGTGTGGAGGCGATGCGAGGACGAGGCCAACAGCTCTCCTGGTAGGACGTGGGCTTCCCGGCCGCCCTGCGCCGGGGCTCTTGACAGCATTCGTGACGAAGCGTACGAACGCGCGTAGCCACCAAATAATCGGACGCCATGATCATTCGCTCGCCCGCTTAGCTTGAACGCGGTTCAGTGTCCTCTTAGGCCAGCGGCGGCGGCGTTTCCGGGGCCTGGAAGCGTGGTCGGGATGCGCGGATGCCTTACTGGAACCTCGCTTGGCCGGCTTGGAGTAGCCTGCCCCCGTCGCACACTGGCGTCTGCACGAAGGTTCAGACTTTTTGATCTTGAGGCCGCAACCCACGGACTGGAGCGTTCGTGGTGCTGCTGATGCTCGTCCGTGATCCTGCTCGATCCGCGCGTTATGTGTCGCGAGCACCCGAGATGAGCGTCGCGATCCTCGCAGCAGCCACCTCCGGTGGACCGTCCCACCCGCTGACCTCGAGTTCAGGCGCCGGTGGCGGCTCATACGGCGCGTCTCGACCGGTCAAACCGCTCAGACGCCCAGCAGCGGCACGCGCGTACAGCCCCTTCGGATCTCGTGCCTCACACACCTGGGCCGGCGTATTGACCCAAACCTCTAAGAACTGAATTCCGGCCCGCTCATGGATCATCCGCGCACGGTCGCGATCCTCGGCGAAGGGCGAAACGAGCGCGACGATCGGCACGACCCCCCTCGCCGCAACGATCGCCGCAACGTGCGCTACACGACGCGCTTGCTCGGCCCGATCAGCACGGGACATCCCAAGGTCGCTCGACAGCCCCGTACGCAGTTCGTCACCGTCGAGAACACACGTGTGCAGACCGCGAGATGCGAGGTCGCTCTGAAGTGAGCGTGCCACAGTTGTCTTGCCTGAACCCGGTAGCCCCGTCAGCCATATGGTCGGGACGCGCAGCAGGCGAGCTCCTGCTCCGGAGGGCGACGGCGGCACCAGAGCGCCATCTCTCTGCACGTCAGCGCCCGGCCCCTCGACAAGCTCGCTTGATGGCCAGGTGAAAAGGCTCGGGTCAAGTTCGCAGCCGTAGGCGAGGTGAGTGGCCTCGGTGACCTGCACGGGCTGAGCACCGTCGTAGGCGGCCATGCGCACCACCGTCCCGTGCTCGGCGTCGAACTCAAGCTCGTAACGGACTCGCTTGGTTGCAGCGGGTGATCGGGGACGCGGCCAGCCAACGGCGGTCAGGACATCCCTACCCGCTCGTTGCCCGGCTCCCACATCAGCAAGACGCAGCCAACCCAGCAGCCGCGCGGGCGTTAGCACCGGCGGGTCAAGCACGGGTGGCAGCGCCCGACTCTCGGTCGCTGCCAGATCGCCGTGATCACCTCCGATAGCCGCTGTCCAGCGCCACCAACGCGTCCCATTGAGAAGACCGAGGCCGGTCATCTGCCTGGCGTGTGTGATCTCGACTTTCAGCCGGTCGTCTGCCGCCAACCAAATCCGCCGCTGGCTCTGCATCGGTCGAGGGAAGGGACCAGCTCCCCGCCAATGCAGCGCCCGGCCCGCCTCGTTATCGGCGACCCCAAGCTCCAACGACAGGCTCGGCGCCGGGCGCACCCAGTCGCGATACTCGGCGTACAGCGTCACATCACGCGAATCGTTGAGCAACTCATAGATCGCACCGGGTGCGACGGACGCTGGGCGCGGTATGTGTGGCGCAGGGGTCGCTCGTCGCGCCGGCTCGCGGATCAATGCGCCACCTGCCGCGCGTCGTCTCGCTCTGCGCGAAGCAGCCGGACAAGCCGGTGGATCGTGCCCGGCACATCGCGAGGCGATTCGTCCTCGCTCGCCGCCAGATGCCGGACCCTGCCTGATCGCAGGAGCACTCCCAGGTTCTCCTCACCGGTCAGCATGAGCACCAGGTCCTCAACTGTGCCTGTGAGAACCCCATCGACCTCCCCGTCACCCTGGATGACCTGGCCGGCCGGCACGTCGACGATCCAGCGCAGCGCGCGGTGATCCTCGGCCACCAGCGCGACGACTCCCAAGCCTGCGCTTTCATCGAGTCCGGGATCAATCGCCACGTCACTCATCAGCGCGCGCAGGCGCTCGCTCCAGACAGTTTCGCCGTGGATGTCGACTGGACGCTCCTGCGCGTTCCATGCCTGGCCCAGGGGGTCATACCCCAAAGCCTGTAGCTTCTCATTGACCGCCTCGAGCAGCGCAAGCGGCAGCATGGAGACCGGCACGCGTTTGCCGCGCCCAATCGACCTCGCGTGGACGACGGAGGTATGCGCAACCTTGTAATCACCCGGCCCTCGCCCCGGCGCCCGGGCAAACGCCCGCTCGAGCACCGACAGGTCCTCAGCGACCCCGAGGAAACGCAGCACCTCCGCGGCGGTTTCCTCCGGGTGTTGCACAAGGTCCTCATACCGGACGCGCAGGCAGCTGTCTGGATGCGCCTGCTCCCACGCCAACGCCGCCGCAACGTGCGCCAGCCAGTAGTTGGCGAGCGCCGCCACCGAGTTGTGCGGTGACGCTTGCACGTATGGTCCGTAGCCGTAAGCCTGAAATCCCCACGGCGAGGCTTCGATGCCGGACGCAACCGTGTCCATGACATGACGAAACAGCAGCACGTAGCGCGTAGTTGGGAACAACTCCCGCACGACATTCAAGTGAAAAACGGAGTCCAGCGACTTGTCCACATAAAGCCGCTTGCCAGCGCGAGCGGTATAGCGACGCATCGGTTCGCCGATAGTCGCTTGGATCCAAGCGCGCGCCGCTTCGGGCAAGTCGCCGTCCGGTGACCGCAGACCCGCACCTCCGTCCTTGAGCTGTCCGATCTCGCCATCGTCCCCCACCGCGCCTGGGTCTTCACCACGCCGGCGTTGCTCAACATCCGCGTCCACCGTCATCCACGTCCCAGCCATGTGCGCCATCAACCCTGGCAGGCCCGCCTCCGCCGGACACCCAACCTCAGGATGCGCATCGAGGAGCAGACGGAGCAGGGTCGTTCCCGATCGCGCAGCCCCCACTACCATCGCCAGATCCGGAACGGCACTTCTCTGGTCGTCTTTGCTGTGCCCCATCGCCCTGCCTCACGCCGCCCGTAGTGGTAGTTGGGCACACCCCCGGGGGGTGCCGAATCGTTCATATTGGACCGTTCGCGTCGATCGACCTCGGGACTCCGCGCCGCCGGCCCCGGAGCAGCCGCGCGTGCAGCGACTTCGACTGCACAGCATTGGAGTCCCTCTTGAATTGTCAGACCTCCGGGCGTCGCCGACGCTCACCCGCCTGAGAGCTCAGCATGGTCAGCCCCAGCAGCGCGACGCTTGCTTGACGACTTCCCGGAGGCGGGTCTAATGCGTCTTGGCTCCCCTGGCGCCAGGACGCGCAACCCTGTGTCGCTTGCCAATCGTCGTCATGAAGACGTTGTCCCGCACCGGCACAGGCATCCGTCCGCCAGATACAGTGCGCACGTCTGCGGTCGCGTTCCCGTTCGGCATGAGCCCGAACGTCGTCGTCGTCCCGTCATTGTTGTAGAGCGTGCCCGTGACACCGGACTGTGCGGCGACAGCAGCGGTGTTGCAGGTCCCGACGACACGATCACCGGATCCGCGATCGACGTGAGCGGCCACACACACTCCGCCCGGGCCCGGGATCGCCCAGACCGTGCCGATCGCGTGCGTCGTGCCAGGAGCATCGACCACTTGACTGTGCAGATTCGACAGGGCAGTCCCCTGCATGAACGGCGGCGCTGCAGGCGACTGGGTCATGTCACCGATCAGCCCGGGCGCCTGCGAGGCCGTCGTCTCCATCTTGTGATAGCCAGCTGACGTGTTGCGAAAGATGCTGAAATGGCGAAGGAAGGAGCGGGTCAGCGGGCGGACACTCATCGCAACCATTGTCGCGGATGTGTCCGCCAGGACTC
>JBOGYN010000718.1:0-5152 GCA_050696855.1 Solirubrobacteraceae bacterium
AGACCATGCACGACGCGCGGCGCAAGCTCCGAGCGAACCTCGCCGGACGCGGGCTCCGCGCCGGGCGTACTCAGAAACCGCAACATCCTAATCACAGCTGACCTGCAGTTGCGCGCGAAGTAGATCAGCGCGAAGAGCTGTCCGGCGACGAAGTGCACGACGTAGCGCAGTGCCTTCGCGCGTGAGCGATGAGAGGAGACGATCGTCCCAGCAGGAAGGGCAGCTCCATCCGCGTAAGCCCAAGCTCGCCGCCGGTCTCCGCGTCAAGGATGGCGCCGAACGCGCTCGTGGAGTCGAGGTCGAGCAGGCACAGCCGGGGAGTCGATCGACCCGTCGCTCGCGACCAGAGCCACGGTGCGCTCATCGCCGATCGCCGCGTACTCGCGAAGCGAGACGTAGCCAGCGTCGCGCCCGAGGCAGGCGTAGTTGGACGATCCTCGCGCGAGCGCCGCGCGACATCCGCTGGCATAAGCACAAACCAGGTAAGGGGACGCGCCGACAGGACGCTAAGAGACAAGAGAGAAGAGCAGCCGCCGAGCCGGCGGAGCCGATCTACGCCTGAGAGCATGAATCGAGGAAACGAGAAATGGTTGATTTCACACTCACCGAAGAGCAAGAGAACATGCGGGAGATGGCCCACGAGTTCGCCGCGAAGATGATTCGTCCGGTCGCGTGGGAGTACGACAAGGACGGCACTTGGCCCGAGGTCATCGTGAAGAAGGCCTGGGAGCTCGGCCTGATGAATTCCCGCCTGCCGATCGAGTACGGCGGCGTCGGCACGTCCTATCTCGATGCTTGTCTAATCGGGGAGGAGCTCGCGTGGGGCTGCGCCGCCATCGCAACAACCCTCGGCGCCAACGACCTGGCCTCGACGCCGGTGTTGCTGGGCGGTTCGGAGGAGATAAAGGCGAGCTATCTCGGGCGTTTGGCCGAGGAGCCGAAGCTGGCCTCGTTCTGCCTGACCGAGCCGGGCGCAGGCTCGGACGTGTCGAGCATGCGGACCACGGCCGTCAAGAAGGGCGACAAGTACGTGATCAACGGCTCGAAATGCTTTATCACCAACGGCGGCTATGCCGACTGGTACACGGTCTACGCCAAGACCGACCGAGACGCCGGACACCGCGGGATCTCGGCCTTCGTCGTACCGAAGGACGCGACTGTCACGGTCGACAAGCACGAGGACAAGATGGGCCTACGGGCGTCCAACACGGCGACGATCTCCTTCAACGAGACCGAAGTCTCGGTCGGCAACCTGCTGGGGGAGGAGAACCATGGCTTCAGGCTCGCGATGATGACGCTTGACCGAACGCGTCCCGGGGTCGCCTCGATGGCCACCGGCATCGCTCGCGCGGCCTTTGAGTTCGCGACCGACTACTCCAAGGAGCGGGTTCAGTTCGGGGTCCCGATCGCGATGCATCAGGCGATCCAGTTCATGATCGCCGACATGGCCACCAAGATCGAGGCGGCGCGGCTGCTGATCTGGAAATCAGCCGTGCTGCTCGACCAGGACAAGCGCAACACGCTCTTGTCCTCACACGCCAAACGCTTCGCCGCGGACTCCGCGATGGAGATCGCGGTCGACGCCGTGCAGGTCTACGGCGGCTATGGCTTCATCAAGGATTACCCGGTCGAGAAGCTGATGCGCGACGCGAAGATCATGCAGCTCTATGAGGGCACCTCTCAGATCCAGCGGCTCGTGATCGCGCGCGAGATCTTGCTTCCCCACCAAATCCACGAGTCGACGGCCGAGAGGCACCTGGTCCCCGCCGCCTAGGCCGGTCGACGAGATGAACCAGTCCAACCACCATGGCAACGGCCACGAGCAGCCGCTCGAGCTGATCTTGGCGCGCAACCTCGTGTCGATCGTCTCACTCGCGGCGTTCCTCGTCGACGTGGACGGCCACATCGCCTTCTACAACGACGCCGCAGCAGAGGTCATCGGTAGTCGCTTCGAGGAGACGGGAAGGCTGGCGCGCGAACAGTGGAACGCGGAGTTCGGGCCGCTCGACGAGGAGCAGCGGCCGTTGCCGTCCGATCGCCTGCCTCTGGCCACGGCGCTGCGCAACGGGCGCCCAGCCTTTGGGCGTTATCGGATCCGCGCCGAACGAGGTCTGATCGAGATCGACGCCGGTGCGCTGCCGCTCGTCGGGCCAGCCGGATACCACGGCGCGCTCGTCGTCTTCTGGCCGCGCGACGAGCCTGCGCCGGTGACGTGATGCGCGTGAAATTGTGGGGCGTTCGCGGCTCGATCCCGGTGCCCGGCTCAGCGGCGGCCGGCTTCGGCGGGAATACCTCGTGCGTGCAGGTCACGACCGAGCGCGGGACCGAGCTGATCCTCGATGCGGGAAGCGGCATCAGAGAACTGGGGCACGCACTGGTCGGGCGCCGTCGCCCGATTGACATCCTCGTGACGCACCTGCACATCGACCACATCCTCGGTCTGGTGTTCTTTGCGCCCTTCTTCGATCCCGACGCCGAAGTCACTGTCTGGGGTCCACCCGCCGCCGGGCGCGCCCTGCGCGAGCGGCTCGCCCGATACATCTCAAATCCCCTCTCGCCGATCGATATTCACGAGCTCCCGGCCAAAGTAACGTTCCGAGACGCGATGCCCACGCCCTGGCGCATCAGCGACATCCAAGTCACGGCTTCGCTCGTCGCTCATCGTGGACCTACGCTCGGGTACCGTCTGGAGGCCGACGGCGCAGCCCTCTGCTACCTGCCCGACCACGAGCCCAGTCTCGGCCAAAACCTGGCCACCTCGACGCCCGAATGGATCTCCGGACACGGACTCGCACGGCGCGCGTCGCTCCTGATCCACGACTGCCAGTACACCGACGACGAATACCGTGGACACCGGGGCTGGGGCCACTCGAGCATCTCTGATGCCCTCGCCTTTGCCATCCGCTGCGAACCGGGACACGTGCAGCTGTTTCACCACGACCCCGCGCACGACGACGCTCGGCTCGCATCGATCGGCAACGGCGCGGCCCAGCAGCTCGAGGGACTCGGATGCGACGCCGCGATCGAGATGGCGAAGGAGGGACGTGTCATCACCCTCGCCAACTGAGCCGACGCGCCCGCAGCCTCTTGGCCGCTCTAAGCGGATGCTCGACGGTGGCCCGAGGTCGCCCCGCCGAACCGCGTCGTGGCAAGAGTGGACGATACGGCGCGTCGTGGAATGCGGCGCGAAACCCCTGCGAGCCTACGGGTGAGCAAGGCGGGGTCAGGCGCGCTCGCGACGTCGCGCAGCGGTGGCGAGAACTGGTCGCGGCGCGATATTCGACGAGCGTGACCTCGACCAGCCAGTCGACCTCGACCAGCCAGTCGGACCAGCTCCAGCGGACGCGCCACGCTGCGGACCGCCGACGAACGGCAGCCCGGCTTCGACTCGGCGGTCAGGCTGCCTCTGGATAGCCGGCTCTCGTCGCATCGGGCACCGGCGTACGGAAGCCGACGTTCAGTCGATTCCAGCCGTTGATCGCGACGATCGCGAGCGTGAGCGCCACGATCTGCTCCGACGTGAAGTGGCGCGAGAGCTCGTCATATAGCTCATCGGGCGCGCCAGACGTCGACAGCACGGTGAGCGCCTCACACCAGGCGAGCGCCGCGCGCTCCGCCCTTCCAAAGCAGTCGGCCTCGCGCCAGACAGCGAGCAAGTCCAGGCGCTCGTCGGTCTCACCGCGCTCACGCGCCTCATCGGCGTGAAGCCGCAGACAGTGGGCGCAGCCATTGAGCTGCGAGGCCCTGATCTTGACGAGATCCAACAGCCGCGCATCGTCCAGCCCGCTGTTTGCCACGCGCTGCAGGCCGAGCATCGCCTTCAGAGCATCGGGCCGCACCTCTCGATAGTTCAGTCGCATCAGAGCCTCCAAACCGAAGATGGATCGTTTTCTTGGTGTGTTTATTTAGCGGTCTGGCCGACGCAGGCCTTACCCCGGCCGACTCTGTTTTCTGTCCTGGCCGTCTCACGGCTCGCCACGAGCCGAACGGCTGTATCAGGGTTGAGCGGTCGGCACCTAGAGCTGGTCACTAGCCGCCGCTGCTGCTCTAGTGGGAGCGACCGCTGGCCTGCGATCGAGGGAGTGCGCACGAGCGTTGGACCTACATCGTCAACTCCGTAGCGACCACCCCGGCCTCGGACAGCGAGTCGAGCAGCAGGTGAAAGTAGACGATCCCCGCATACGGCTGCCACCGCGTGAGCAGATCCCGCACGCCGTCATAGTCGAGGTGGCTACCCGTCTCCAGAAAGCGCTCAAGCTTGTTCCGCGCCCCGACGTCGTCTCCCGGGAATATGTGCAGACGACCCAACCCGCGAAGCATCACGTACTCAGCGGTCCAGCGTCCAATCCCGCGCAGGCTGACTAGACGCTCCGTGGCGACGCGATCGTCCAGCAACGCCAGAGCTTCGAGATCGAGGGTGCCACCTACCACCGCGCGGGCGGTATCGATGATCGTGCGCGCCTTGGCCGAGCTAAAGCCAAGCCGCCTGAGCTCGGTCGGATCCGCGGACGCGAGGTCCTGCGGCGCGGGGAACGCGTGCAGGCTGTTTGCGTCGCAGCCAGTGGGGCGTCCGTACGTCGCCGTGAGACGGTCCGGGGTCGCAGCGCGCCTGCGTGCGCTCTGAGGTCGGGGTTAGCGCGGTCCTTGGCCAGGCTGGCGACCGTTGTCGCGAGCAGCACGAGGATGATCACCGCGAGCGCGAGGGCGATGTAGAACAGCGACCAGCCGACGGCTTGGCCGAAGCTGATCGCGCCCAAGCGCCGGGGCGACACGAGCAGATCGAGGATCACCAGCCCCGCGACGGCGGCGAGGATCAGCGCCCAACCCAGAATCGTCACCGCCGCGTCCCCGGGTGATCAGCCGCCATCAGCTTTGCGCAGAGCGGCTGACCGTGGGCGACTCTCGTGTATGACCGGCCTGGACGCCTGGTCCTGGTCACCGCGGCTCGGAGGAGTTGGTGAAGATCGGCCGCGCAGGTGGCGGTAAAGCGCGCTGGCTGCCATTCCTAGCGCGATCACTGCTGCCAGCGCGAGCGTGCCTTGCTTGGTGAAGGCGATCAGCTGATCGAGGGATTGCCAGAACGCGTAGCCGAGCGTGGAGAACGTCGCTGCCCACAGTCCGGCCGCGAGCGTTGTGTAGGGGAGAAAGCGTC
>JBOGYN010000719.1:0-10842 GCA_050696855.1 Solirubrobacteraceae bacterium
GTGCGCCGCTTCGCGCCATCCACGTCGGGTGAGCCGGTGCGGCGCACGGCAGTCGCAGTGATAGCGCGGGCCACGACTCGTTAGCAAGACGGCTACCAACGCGCGGATCAGGGTCGCGAGTACGGCCGCTCGCTCGTCGCGAAACGCGCGGGCGACCGCATCCGCCGTCGGATCACTCAAACGGCCAGTCACATGACGGGGCGGACCTCGACGCGTCCGTAGCGGATCAGCGGGATCCGCTTGGCCACGCCCAGGGCCTGATCGAGGTTCTCGGCCTCAATCAGGTAGTAGCCGGCAAGTGCCTCCTTTGTGATAGCGAACGGGCCGTCCGTGAGCTCGGTCTCGCCGGAAATCGCGCTGACGGTCGTGGCGGCCGTGGTCGGATGCAGGCGGCCCGCCGCGGTCAACAACCCGGCCTCCTCGAGGCTGCGATTCAGCTCCGACCACATCGTCGGTATCTCGGCCTCGCGATCTGCGAGCTGCTCGCCTGCGACCTCGTTGGCATACAGCAAGAGCATGACTGGGACATCATCCCTCCTTATTGGCTTTGCCAATACGACGCAGCCTGCTCTCGAATTTGGACAGGCTCGGGAAAAGATGCTCTCGCGTCCCGTGGCCGAGACCGGGCGCATCTATCGGGCGCCGATGCGGGCGCGAGATCCGGACGTGTCGGCGGGTACTGGTACGGAATACGGGCTAGGACCCGAATGGCGCCACAACGTTTAGTGTGGCGAGCTTAAGTTGCCCCGGCAGGCCATCCGCCCTCTAACCGTCCAGCCTGACGGCTCGCGATCGCTTTCGCGGCAGGTCACCTCGCTCCGGGCGATCGGGTTGGCGACGCATAGCGTTCTCCGCCCCTTCTTGCAGCCACGACCGATCAATGACGAGAGCGGTCGCGCCGGCGCGCCGGGGCTCGCGTCCCGGTGCGCTTGCGGCGGCGTTGGCGGCTGCTCAGCGGGTCTCGCGGAGCTTGGTCGCGAACTGTGCAGGTGTGACGATCGGGAAGTCGTTGCTGAGGACGAGCAGATCCTGGTCGCCGGTGACGAGATACGCGCGGCCGCTGATCGCGAGTGAGAGGAGGTAGTCGTCGTCCGGGTCGCGCGAGCCGACTGGCGGTGGGCTTGCCGGATCCTCGGCGATCCTCGCGTAGTCACGGACCCAGTTGACGAAGGCGGCGGCTTTCTCGGGAGCGATCCGCTTGCGAAGCTTCGGATAGGCGAGCGTTCGCTTGAGCTCCGCGAGTAGCAGCTCGGAGATGATGAGCTCAAACTGGCCGTCGCGGCTGGCGCGCAAGATTTCGGCCGAGTGCCCCTTAGCGGAGAGGACGCCCGAGATCAGGACGTTGACATCAACGACGGCGCGCACCAGATGCCCGGCGGCGGGGCCTGGTCGCGTGTTGCGCCTCAACGGCGAGCTCGGAGGCCTTGGTTTCGGACATCGTCGCGTTTGCCCATAGCTCGTCGAGAACGTCGAGCTTCAGGTCGCGGCGGAGCGATTCCTCGATCACGGCGCTGTCAGAAACGCCGGTGCGTGCTGCACGGATCTTGACCCACTTCAGGACGTCCTCGTCGATCGTGAGCGTTGTTCGTGCCTTGGCCATAGGCACATCTTACCATCACCATGCGGTGATGCGTCGATGACGAAGATCGATGGTCGTCCAGAGGAGGACATCTCGACAAAGCGCTCGCACGCCGAGCACCGCAGCGGTTCTGCGGAAGCGGATCTAGTCCACAAAAAACGGCTCGTTTCCAGCCACGACGCGGCGAAGGAATCGAACCTTCCAAGCCGGGGGTTGCCCGGCCCTGCCGGTTTTGAAGACCGGATGGGCCACCAGGCCCCTGCCGCGCCGCTGACGATCTTAAGCGGGTCGTACGAGCCCGGGAGAAACCGGCCCGCGCAGTTAGTCGGGCAGGCCGTGCTCGAGCGCGCCCTTGACGGTGGCGTCGAGGGCGTTGAGACGAAACAGAGCGAGAGCCTCGGGGGAGGCGAACCGGCCCCCGGGCGCCGACGATGGTCCGTGATGCGACAACACGCAGTGCAACAGGGCGAGCCGGCGCGGCTCGTCCAAACCCCGCATGCGCTCGGTGAGCATCCGCTCGCCGATCACGACGTGGCCGAGCAGCCTCCCCTCATCGGTGAGGCCGATCTCGGCGCCATAGGTGAACTCGCGGGTGCGGCCGAGGTCATGCACCAACGCGGCGGCGAGCAGCAGATCCGAGTTCAGCCGCGGATGCAGCTGACACGCCTCATGGGCCAGCGTGGCCACCGCGACGGTGTGCTCGAGCAGCCCGCCCAGATAGGCGTGGTGTCCGCCCCGCGTGCACGGCGCTCGGCGCCACGAGGCGCGCAGGTCGTCATCGGCGAGCAGCTCGTCGAGCAGTGCCCGGTAGCCACGGTCGTAGACCTCACTCGCAAGGTGCTCGAGGAAACCGTCGAGCTCGTCGAGGTCGCGGTAGGCAGTGGGGAGGAAGCGGGAGGGGTCGATCCCATCGCCGGCGTCGGCTCGGCGGATAGCCGACACCTCGAGGACGAGCTCGTCGCGGAAGCGCTCGACCTTGGCCCGCACGCGAACCACGTCACCGCGCTCGAACTGGCCCGCCAGGGCGTCGGCGTTCTGAAACGCCCGGGCCGGCACCGCGCCGGTGCGATCGCGGAGTTCGAGGGCCAGATAGGCCGACCCGGTGCGTGTAACCAGCCGGTCCTTGCGGGTGCACGCGAAGACGCCGATCACGTCCTGTCCGGGGCGCAAAGCGGTGACTGCCGCCATCGTCAGATCAGAAGAGGCCACATGCCCATCATGTACGGTGAGTCGGATGCAGCCACTGCAATGGGAGTACCGACCAGACGGCCTCCGGGCCCCGGCCCTGGTCTGTGCCTTCAAGGGCTGGAACGATGCCGCCGACGCCGCTTCGAGCGCGATTCAGTTCGTCGGCTCGGCCCTGGGCGCGCAGCGCTTTGCCACCATCGACCCCGAGGAGTTCTACGACTTCCAGGCCACCCGGCCGCGGGTCAAGATGGTCGATGGCCAGGCGCGCGAGATCGTCTGGCCCGCCGTGGAGCTCTACGAGGCCCGCATCCCCCGAGCGCCCCGAGACCTAATCCTGCTCGCCGGCAGCGAGCCCTCGTTTCGCTGGCGCACGTTCTCAAACCTCGTCGTCGAGCTCGCCGAAGTGCTCGGCACCCAGCTCGTGGTGACGCTCGGTGCGCTCCTGGCCGACGTGCCCCACACGCGCCCGGTCTCGGTCACCGGGTTGACCTCTGACCCCGCGCTGGTCGCTCGCCTCGGCCTCGCCCCCTCCTCCTACGAGGGACCAACCGGGATCGTCGGGATCCTCCACGCCGCCTGCCAGCAGGCCGGGCTGCCCTCGGCGAGCCTGTGGGCGGCCGTCCCGCACTACATCGCCGCCACCCCCAATCCCAAGGCCGCGCTGGCGCTGGTGCGCAAGCTCGAGGGGCTGGTCGGCGTGGCGGTGGACGGCTCCGAGCTCGAGGCCTCCTCGGCCGACTACGAGCGCCAGGTCAACGTCGCCGTGCAGAGCGACCCCGACGTGCAGGCCTTCGTCGAGCGACTGGAGCAGACCGCGAGCGAGGAGGAGTCAGAAGACGGCCCCGCCTCGCTGCCGTCGGGTGAGACGATCGCCCGAGACCTGCAGCGCTTCCTGCGCCAGCGCGGCCCCGACAGCCCGAGCTAACGCTCAGCGGCCGGGCACACGAGGCGATAGTCACACATCGAACAGGCCGCGAAGGACGGGGTCGGCTCAAAGCCCTGGGACTGAATCCCCTCGGCGACCTCGGTGGCCACGTCGCACACCCAGTCGGCGCGGTTGCCCTCGCCGGCCGGGACCGCGACCTTCTGATCGTCGAGCAGGTAGTAGTAGGCCTGCTCGGAAGCTTCGAGGTGCCAGGCTTCGCGCGCCCCGACCGCATACAGAGACAGCTGGACGTCGTCGGCCAGCTGCTCGGGGCTCTTGGGGCGGCCGGTTTTGTAGTCGATCAGCTCGTAGCCGCCGCTGGGGAGCTGGTCGACGCGGTCCACGCGCCCGCGCAACAGATGGCGGCCGAGCTTGAAGGTGAACTGGCGCTCAAACCAGACCGGCCTGCCCTCCTCGGTCTGAAAGCGCTCGTGGTAGCGGGTGAGCGCCGAGGCGGCCTTACCGCGCAACTGGCGCTCCTCCTCAGAGTCGCCAAAGCCGCCGCGCCGCCAGCCGGCGTCGAGCAGGCCGAGCAGCGCAGGCAGACTGGGAGTGGCCGACGCGTCGATGGAGGGGTGGGTGGGGTCCGCATGCGCGTGAAAGCGCTCGAGCACCTGGTGGACGAGGATCCCGAAACGCTGGTGCAGGGTCGGCTCCTGGGGGATCCGGAACACGCGCGCGAACTTGTACTTCAGAGGGCAGGTGCGGTACGTGTCGATGTCTGAGGCCGACAGGATCACGCCGTCGCCGCGGCGGGGCAGGAAGGACTCGAGCGACGGCTCGTCGCGGGCGACGATCGCGGAGGCGCGGCGGCGGGCATCGCGCTCGGTGTCGAGCAGGTAATCGTCGAGCGCCGAGGAGGTGAAGATCTCGCGCTGCTCGGAGGTGACCGCTTGCAGGATGCGCGAGTTGACGTCGCGCAGGGACTCGGCCGCGCTCTGGCCGTCGGGCCGCGCGATCAGCGCCGCGAGCTTGAGCAGCTCGAGGTAGCGGACGACGGCGTGGGAGACGTCGAGGTCGGTGTCAAAGCGCAGCTCTGAGAGTCGGCCGCCCGCCCGCGCGGTGCCCGCGAGCAGCTCGTCGCGCATCAGGCGATAGGTAGAGTGAAGGGCTTCGGCGGGCCCGAAGAGCTCCTCTTCCTTGTCCTGCCAGCCGGTTCCCCGGGCCGCAGCGACCGCGTCCACAAAGGGTGACGGCTGCAAGGCGTTGCCGCGGTCATCGGCCTGCGGGTAGGAGATGACCAGCCGCTCGCCGGCGCGGGTGACGGTCGCGTACAGGGCCTGCGCCAGGGCAGCGCGATGGCTCACCTCGTCGTCGGCCGGGAGCGGTTCGCGCAGCAGGGCGTCGGGAATCGGCTCGGGGGTCGGGGCCGCGACGCCGGCGTGCAGGCCGAGCACGTAGACGTGCTCGGCGTCCAGGCCGCCCGCCGCCGCGAAGGTCAGCACCTGCACCGCGGAGGGCCGCTCGAGATCTGGGTCCTCCTGC
The DNA here is from genome assembly GCA_050696855.1 of Solirubrobacteraceae bacterium. Lineage (GTDB taxonomy): Bacteria > Actinomycetota > Thermoleophilia > Solirubrobacterales > Solirubrobacteraceae > Palsa-465. Next base: position 5,178 of record JBOGYN010000719.1, read on the forward strand.
TCGCGCAGCCCGAAGTCGGCCACGGCGGCGATCGAGCGAGCGAACTCCCGCGGCGTGGCTTGGGGCGTGCGGCGCACGAAGGCGGCGGCCAGCTCGCCGAACCCGGCCAGGGCGCGCAGCCGCTCGACCACATCGGGCTGGGCGGTGAACAGCTGCAGGCGCCGCAGCCCGAGTCGGTCGATCAGTCGGTGGACGTAGCTGTCCGGGCGGCTGGTGTCGATCGCCGCCAGGCTCGCGCGGTAGAGCTTGAGAAAGACGCGGATGCGCTCGCGCGCCTCCGGGGGGACCTGGGGAGCCTCCAGGGCGGCGGCCAGCGCGCCAACCATGTCGAGCTTGCGCCGCCGAGCGATCTGGGTGCAGCGGGCGATGTCGACCGAGCGCAGCTCGATCGGTGGCCGGGCCAGGGCGCGGACGACAGCGCCGGCGTCGGTGGGATCGGCGAGCAGCCGCAGCCAGGCGAGCACGTCGCGGATCTCGGCGCGCTGAAAGAACGCCGCCTCGCCGACCAGCCGGTGCGCGATCGCCCGCTCCTCGAGCGCGACGCTGACCGCCTGACCCTCGTGGACGATCTCGGGAACGAAGACCGCGACCCGCCCCGGGTGCACCCCCTCGCGGGCGACCAGACGCTCGATGTCGACGGCGACCGCCTGGGCCTGGGAGCGCTCGTTGGCGCAGCGCCACAGCTCGACGGCACCGGCATGAGGCGCCGCCGCGGGCAGCGAACCCGCCGCGCGCCCGGCGGACAGAATCGCCGCCGCGGCCGACCAGACCGGCTCGGGGCAGCGCTGGCCGGCCTGGAGCTCGATCACCTGTGCATCCGGGCCTTCGAGGCTCGCCATCCGCGCGGTGCCGGCGCCCCGGAAGCGGCGCAGCGCAGCGAGCGGATCACCGGCGGCGGTCAACCCCGGCGTGCCGACCGCGAGGGCGAGCGTGACCGGGGCGAGGTCGAGCTCCTGGGCATCGTCGAGGAGCAGATGGGTGAAGCGACGGGCGAGGGCGGGCTGCTGGCGCGCGAGCGAGATCGCGTCGATCACCAGGTCGCCGACGTCGCGAGCGCCGGTCTCGGCCAGCATCCGCTCGTGGGTGGCATAGATCTCGGCGAACTCCCGCTCGAGGGCGGCCTCCGGCGAAGCCTCGGGCAGCGACTGCGCCCAGCGCGAGTACTCCTCGGGGTTCACCAGCTCGGCCTTGAGACGATCGATCCGGCGGATGAAGCCGGCCAGCAGGGTGTTGGGACGGCCGCCGAAGTCGTGGTGCTGGAGGGAGAGCTCGTCGATCCGGCCTACCAGCATGGCCAGCCGGTCGCCGGCGCTGAGCGCGGTGGCCAGCGGGTCGGCGCCGGCCCCGGCGCGACTGAGGATGAGGCTGGCGAGCTCGGGCGGGGTGAGCACGTAGAGCTCCTCGTAGGCGAGCTCGAGGACGGTCTCCAGACGCGCGCGCAGCGCCGCGCCGCGTCCCTGAGTCGGGACGATCAGACCCAACCGCTCGGGCGGGCAGCCCTGCTCGATCAGCCACCGGAAGCGGCTCTCGATCACCCGCGTCTTGCCGGTCCCGGCCGCGCCGCGCACGACCAGGCATGCGCCGGAATGGGTGACGGCGGCGCGCTGGGCATCGGTCAGGCCGTCGAGCAGTCGCTCCGTGCGAGGACCGCCGGAGAGCAGATCGAGCTCTGCGGCGCTCTGGCTGCCTTCGTGCTCCGCACTCACCGTCTGACAGCATAGGTCCGAGATGACCTCGGTTCGCACTGCCCTGGAGGCCGACTGGCTGGGAGTCTGCCGACGGGCCGTGACGGGCCTCGAGCAGTTGCTCGCCGACAGTCCCGAGACCGCGCAACGCGTGCGCGAAACCGGCACCCGCGGCAGCGGTGGGGACCGCACGCTGATCATTGACCGGGACGCCGAGGCGGTGGTCTTCGCCGAGCTCGAGGCACTCAGCGCCGAGGGTTTCCGCTTCCACGCCCTGTCGGAGGAGCGCGGAGAGATTGACTACGGGGACCGCCGCTGCCGCGTGATCATCGATCCGATCGACGGGTCGCTGAACGCCAAGCGCGGCGCCTCGCACTACGCGCTGTCGATCGCCGTCGCCGACGGAGAAACGGCCGGCGACATCGTGTTCGGCTTTGTCCACGACTTCGGCGCCGGCGAGCAGTGGTGGGCGCAGCGCGGGGAGGGCGCCTTCCTGGATGGCGAGCGCCTGGATCCGGCCTGCGGCGAGCGGCGGTCGCGGGACGGCAAGCTCGAGCTGCTCGGGATCGAGTCGGCCGATCCGCGCTGGATCGCAGCCGCGATCGAAGGCCTGCAGGACAGCGCCCACCGGGTCCGGGCCATGGGCACGATCGCCGTCACCCTGTGCCAGGTCGCGGCGGCCCGCTTTGACGGGATGCTGACCCTGGCGCGCAGCCGCGGCGTCGACGCCGCCGCCGGCCAGCTGATTGTGCGCGAGGCGGGCGGCCTGGTTGCCTTCACGGCCTACCGCGATCCCCTGGCGGCACCGATGGACATCGAGCCGCGCTCGCATCTGGTCGCCGCTCGGACCCAGGAGAGCTTGGACGCGCTGGGGAGAATCACGTCGTGATCGACTGGATCCTGGCCGAGAAGATCGCCGGCTACGTCGCCGGCTCGGGCAACGGTGCGACTCCCAGGTCAGACCTGGCCGCGCTCGCAGTCGAGTCCGAGCAGCGGGTGACGGCCTACACGGGGCTGCATCCCGCCCGCCCGCTGCCCCCGCCGGAGGGGATCGAGCGCCGGGAATGGATCCAGACCAACATCAAGGCCATGCGCCAGCTCCTCGATCCGGTGCTCGACCGGGCGGCCCAGGGACTCACCGGCCCGCTCAAGCCCGCCGCCCAGCTGATGCTCGGCTTCATGGTCACGACCGAGGTCGCCGTCGTGCTCGGCTATCTCGCCCAGCGGGTGCTCGGCCAATACGAGCTCGTCATGCTCGAGGAAACCCCGGAGTCCAGCCCGCCGCGGCTGCTGTTCGTGCTCCCCAACCTCGGCCAGGCGGTCAAGAACTTCGACGCCGATGAGGATGAGTTCATGACCTGGGTCACGTTGCACGAGGTCACCCACGCGCTGCAGTTCTCGGGCGTTCCCTGGCTACAGGGGCACGTGGCCGGACTGGTGCGCGAGCTGCTCGGCAAGGCCGAGCTGCGCATGGACCACAAGCGCAAGCTGCGCCTTCCCACCGGCGAGGAGATCCGGCACACGTTCGGGGCGCTGCGGCGCGGAGATCTGGTCTCGATCTTCACCAGCAGCGGCGAGCGCGAGACGCTGGATCGCGTCCAGGCGGTGATGGCGGTGATCGAAGGCCACGCCGAGCACGTCATGGACGCCGTCGCCCCGGATCTGCTCCCGTCGCTGCCCAAACTCCGGGAAGGATTGGACCGACGCCGCCAGACGCAGTCGGGCCTCTCGCGGCTGCTGGGCAAGCTGCTCGGCCTCGAGCTCAAGATGCGCCAGTACGAGCAGGGCAAGTACTTCTGTGATGCCGTGGTCAAGCGCGCCGGAACCGGGGCGCTGAATCACGTCTTCAGCGGGCCCGAGGCGCTACCGACGCTCGATGAGCTGCGCGACCCGCCGGCCTGGCTGCGGCGGACGGGCGCGGGCGGCGCCCTGGCTCAGGGGTCTGCGGCGGAGACCGGTTAGCGCTCGAGCGCGTAGAGCCGCCACTCGTCCTCGACGCCCTTGAGGGTGTGGGGACCGCGGTCAGCGAACTTCAAGCCCGAGCCGACCACGAGCTCCTTGACCGTGCTCGAGGCCAGCACCTCGCCGGGGCCGGCCTGATGCATCACGCGGCTGGCGATGTGGACGGCGATGCCGGCCACGTCATCCTCGCGCAGCTCGCACTCGCCCGTGTGGACTCCGGCCCGCACCTCGAGCCCGAGCGGCTCGACGCGGTCGATAATTTCCGCGGCGCAGTTGACCGCGCGGGCGGGCCCGTCGAAGGTGGCCAGGAAGCCATCGCCGCTGTTCTTGACCTCGGCGCCGCGCCAGTTGCGCAGGCCGGCGCGGACGACTCGGTCGTGCTCCTCGAGCTGGGCGCGCCACTTGGAATCGCCGATCTTGGAGAGCTGCTCGGTGGAACCGACGATGTCGGTGAACAGGACCGTGGCCAGGACCCGGTCCGGCGGGGCCATCGTCCGCCGCCCGGTCAGGAACTCCTCGATGTCGGACAGGCCGGGGGGGTCACACCAGGGATAGCAGTCCTCGCCGGGGTACTCGATGAAGCGCGCACCCGGGATCAGGCTGGCCACCTCGCGCCCGTGCTCGACCGCGACCAGCCGGTCGCCGGTGACGTGCGTGACCAGCGTCGGCACGCGGATCGTGGGGAGGATCGCCCGCAGGTTGGTCTGGGCGGTCATCTCCATCAGGCGCAGGGCCATACCGGGGCTGAGCGCCGAGCGCTGCATCCGCCCCCACCACTCGACGAACTCCTGGTTCTGCATCTGGCTGGGGGCGTAGAGCGAGACCAGCGTGCCGTCCCCCCAGCCGGACTCGATCGCCTGGCGGAGGGGCTCGCGGGCCATGCCGCCGACCATGTGCTGGCCGTCGGCGGCGACCCCGGAGAGGACCAGGCCGGTGACCTGATCGGGATGGGTGGCGGCGAACATCGCCGAGAGACCGAGATCGCTGCCCCCGATCAGCGAGATCCGCTCGGCGCCCACCTCGGCCAGCACGGCGGCCATGTCATCGACCTGCTGCTCGAGCGTCGGGGGCTCGTAAACCGGGTCAGAGAGTCCGGTGCCGCGCCGGTCGAACATGATCAGCCGGGCGAACTTGGCGAGCTTGCGGAAGCTGCTGGCGGTGCGCGGCTCCTCCCACATCAGCTCGAGGTGCGAAGCCGGTCCGTTGACCACCACCAGGTCGCAGGAGCCCTCCCCCACCACCTGGTAGGCGATGCTCGCTTCGCCGCTGTGCGCGTAATGAGTGGGGGGTGAGCGCATGGTCGACTACAGGAATGTAACCACCTCGTCCCGCCGGTTTACAAACATGTGTTCGATCAAATTGCAAGTGAACTGACCACCCTCTCCAGACGGGAGCGAGACCAGATATGGCTACCACCAGCAATACAGACACCCAGAAGCCCGCCACCACGCGCAGCCGCAAGGCCGCCAGTACCACGCGCAGCCGCAAGGCCGCCACTACCCCCCGCAGCCGCAAGAGCACCACCCCGAGCACCCGCAAGGCCGCCAGTGCCCGCGGACAGAAGGCTGCTGCCTCACGCAAGCGGGGCACGACCAGCCGCTCAGCCGCGACCACCCGCGCCAACGCGCGCCGGACGGTCTCGAGCGCCAAGGCCACGGCGACCCAGGCCTCCAGCGCCACCGGCGCTGAGTCCAAGGTGTTCGCCACCCAGGTCCAGGCCATCGCTGAGCGCGTGGTCCTGGTACCGGTCGGCGCCAGCCTCCTGGCCCGGGACAATCTCGTCTCGACGGTCAGCGGTCTGGCCACCAAGTACCGGACCCGCACGTCGGTCGAGCGTGAGCTCCGGCGTTACGAGCGGCGCGGCGCCACGGCCCGCAACCGCTTCGAGCGCCAGGTTCGCCGTACTCGGACCAAGTTCGAGCGCGAGCTGCGTCAGCGTCGCAACCGCGTCGAGAAGACGGTCAAGCAGAACCGTCGTCGCGTCGAGCGCGACGTGCGCTCGGTTCGCAAGGACCTTG
>JBOGYN010000720.1:0-2069 GCA_050696855.1 Solirubrobacteraceae bacterium
CGGCACGCCGACATGGCGATCTTCTCGTTTCACCCCGTCAAGGCGATCGCGGCCGGCGAGGGCGGGATGGTCACCACCCGCGACCCCGGGCTCGACGCGCGCTTGCGCCTGTTTCGCACCCACGGCATCACCCGTGAGCCGCAGCTGCTCACGCGGCCCGACGAGGGCGCCTGGTACCAGGAGCAGATCGAGCTGGGCTTCAACTACCGCCTGTCGGACATCCACAGCGCGCTGGGCCGCTCGCAGCTGCACAAGCTCGAGCGTTTCATCACCGAACGCAACGAGGTCGCCGCGCGCTACCGGGAGGCGTTCGCGGGCGCCGAACACGTGATCCTCCCCCCCGCCGCGCCCGCGGGCTCACGTCACGCCTACCACCTGTTCGTGATCCGTCACCCGGGAGGCGGCCCGGCGCGCCGGCGCCTGTTTGACGGCCTGCGCGAGCGCGGCGTCTACGCCCAGGTGCACTACCTGCCCGTCTACCGCCATCCCTACTACGCCCAGGCCTACGGCTACGCCCCCGGCCATTGCCCGGCCGCCGAGCAGTACTACGAGAGCTGTGTGTCGCTGCCGTGCTTTCCGGGGCTGTCGCCCGAGGACCAGGACTTCGTGGTGGCCTCGGTGAACGAGCTGGTCTGACGGCTCAGCAGGACTTTCCGGGGCGCGTCGCGCCGGGGGCCAGGCAGCCGATCTTGACCGAGGGGCCACGCCGGGATCGGAACGTGAAGCGGTAGTACTTGCCCACCCAGCGTGGCTGGACGATCGCGATCGACACCTGCGCGCCGACGCCCAGGTGACGCCTGCCGAAAGCACTGGCGAGCTGGACGATGCCGGCTGCGACTGTCGAGCAGCGGCGGCCGCCCTTGGTCCGGCACCGGGTGTGCCTGACGATCTTGGTCGTCTGATCGCGGAACGGACAGCCCCCGCCCCGGCACGCGAGGTGAATCGTCGCCCCGGCCGGGGCGCTCGAGACCCGCAGGTTGAGCACCTTGGAGTACTTGGGCGCGTAGAAGAACGACCACTGCATGGTCGAGCCCAGCGCCCCCAGGATCTGCGGCCCCCTGATGCTGAACAGCTGGGCGGGGGCGTTGGAGGCCAGGAAGTCCGGATCGCCGTGGTAAACCGCGGTGATCCCGTGGGTGCCGGCGGCGCTGCTGGCCGTCGTGCAGGTGGCGTAGGCCCCCGAGCCCGAGGCGATCAGCGGCCGGTTCGCACAGGCCGCGATCGCCGCCCCGCGATCCAGGAACGCGACCGTGCCGCTGGGGACGGCCGCGCCGGCCCAGGCCGGGGCCACCGTGGCCGTGTAGGTGACGTTGGCTCCCGGCGCGACGGTCGGAGCGGGCAGGGTCACCGTGGCCGAGGTGCTGGCCCGGCCCACACCCAGCAGCGTCGTCCCGGTGGCGCCAGTCACGTTGGAGCCGCCCGAGGGGGTGAAGGTCGCCGACAGACCGCCGGGGGCGGAGGCGGCGGTGAACGTCGCCGGGCAGCTGGCGGTCGGGTCGGCGTTGGAGACCGGCTTACCCGAGCACCCGGAGATGGCGTGACCGGTGGCATAGAAGGTGACGGTTCCGGCCAGCGAGCCGCCCTTGGGATTGACGGCGGCGAACAGCGTGATCGGCTGGTTGGTGACCGCCGGTGACGGTGACGCCAGGAGGGTGACCTCGCCGGTTGCGCTCTGGGTCATGACGGTGCCGGCACTCAGCGCTGCGCTTGAGTCACTGGCGGTGATCGTCTCCTGCCCCGGACTCGTGGAGGCGGTGACGCGAGCCGTGTAGGTTCCGTTCCCGGGGGTCGTGGGACCGACCATCTGGTTCTGGTCACTGGAGCTGAAGGTCACCGGGTCGCCCGAGACCGGGTTGCCGTTGGCGTCGCTGAGCGTGGCGGTCGCCGTGGTGGCACTGGTCCCGTCGGCGGGCATCGTGGACGGGCTGACCGTGACCGTCATGTGGGTCGCCGGACCGGCGATCTGAGTGAGCGTGGCAGTGCCCGGCGGGGCGGTGCCGGGAGAGCCATCTGCGGCCGTGATCGTGGCCGGCCCAGCGTGCCGCGAGCTGGTCACGAACGTGGTGTAC
>JBOGYN010000721.1:0-4553 GCA_050696855.1 Solirubrobacteraceae bacterium
GTCTCGCGTAGCTCCGGGTCAAGGAGCACGTCGGTCAGCCCCCGACGGACATCGTCGACGTTATCGGGGTCGACGTAGACGGCGGCGTCGCCGCCGACCTCGGGCAATGACGAGCGGTTGGACGTCAAAACGGGTGCGCCGGCGGCCATCGCTTCGAGCACGGGAAGGCCGAACCCCTCGCCCAATGACGGGTAGCAGAACACCGCGCAGCGCCGGTAGAGCTCAGCCAGCGCGGAATCCGACACATGACCGAGCGTCAGGCAGCGGTCCCCGAGCGAGCGCAGGGCGCCCACCGTCGGCCCGGTCGACCAGCCGCTCGCCCCGACCACGACCAGCTGGTGCGCGGCCTGCAGCTCGGGGTCCAAGCCAGCGTAGGCGGCGACGAGACGGGGGAGGTTCTTGCGGGGCTCCAACGTCCCCACAGCGAGCACGAAGCCGGGCTCGGGAAGCGTCTCAACCTCGCTCGGGGCGACCGCGGAGAGGGTCGGGGCCACGCCGAGCGGCGCCACCGTGATCCGTCCCACCGCGGTGGCGAAGCGCTCCGTGAGCGCGTCCGCCGTGGCCTGAGAGATGCACAGCAGGCCGCGGGCGCGCCGGACCGCCTGCCCGAGCGTCAAACGCTCGATCACCACCGAGCGGCGGTTCGGGACCATTGTCCGGTCAAAAGCGATCAGGTCGTAGACGATGGCCACCGCCGGCACCCGGGTCAGGACCACGCTCAGGTACGAGTTGGTGGCCAGAAAGACGTCACACTCGCGGGCGGCGCGCCACGCGGTGACCGCGTGCCAGGCCGGGTCTCGGGCGGCGCTGCACCGCCACGAGAAGCGCTCGCCGAGAGGCTCGTCCCACGCCGTCCGGGCGTAGCAGACGTAGCGGTGCTGATCCGGCGCCCGGTCCAGCCCGCGCAGGAGCTCGCGGACCACGCGGCCGCGTCCCGCCTTGACCTCGGTGGCGGCGCGGGCGTCGATCCCGATCGTGAGGGGGCGCGAAGCGCTGCCGGAGTGCAAGGCCATCTGTCGTCACGAGGTTGCCAGGTCAGCTCGCCCCACTAGCCTCCGCCGGCATGCACGTCGGCCTGAACCTCATCTTCCTCGTTCCGGGCGCCACCGGCGGGATGGAGACCTACGCCCGCGAGCTGATCCCCGAGCTGGTCGCCGCCGCCCCCGATCATCGCTTCACCGCCTTTGTCAGCCGCGAGGGCGCGGCGGGCGACGGGCCGTGGCATGACCTCGACGGCTGCGTCGTCGTCCCGGTCAACTCAAGCAACCGGGTCGGGTGGATACGGGGGGAGCAGCAGCTGCTGGCGCCGCTAGCCCGACGGGCCGGCGTCGAGCTGGTGCACAGCCTGGCCAGCACGGCACCCGCCTGGGGCCCCTTTCGGCGTGTGACGACGATTCACGACCTGATCTACCGGCTCGTGCCCCAGGCCCACCCGGGGCTGCGGTCGCTGGGCATGCGCGTGCTGGTACCACTGGCCGTCCGGCGCTCGGACCGCATCATCGTCCCCTCGGCCAGCACGCGTGAGGACCTGCGGCGCGTGCTCGGGGTCGCGCCCGAGCGGGTGGACGTGGTGCCCCATGGGGTCGGCAGCACCCCGCCTGCCACCCCACTGTCCAAGCGCGAGGTGCGCGGCCGCCTCGATGCCCGAGACCGCCAGATCGTGCTCACCGTTTCGGCCAAGCTCGCGCACAAGAACCTGACCCGGCTGATCTCCGCGCTGGCCTCGATTGCGGCCGCCGAGCGACCACTGCTGGTGCTCCCTGGTTACCCCACCGCCCACGAGCAGGAGCTACGCGAACACGCCCGGCAACTGGGTGTCGAGCCCGATGTGCGACTGCTCGGCTGGGTGTCGGGCGCCGAACTCGAGGCGCTTTACGGCGCCGCCGCTTGCTTCGTGTTTCCCTCCCTCGCGGAGGGCTTTGGCCTCCCCGTGCTCGAAGCGATGTCGCGGGGCGTCCCGGTGGCCTGCTCGGCCCGTGGCGCGCTGGCCGAGGTGGCCGGTGACGCCGCGCTGCTCTTCAACCCGCTGAAGGAGGTCGAGATCGGGCAGGCGATTCGCCGGCTGATCGATGACCGCGACGAGGCCGCCCGACTGGCCAGCGCGGGGCGCGTGCGCGCGGCGCAGTTCAGTTGGCAGGCGGCGGCCGCCGGAACGCTGGCCGCCTACCGGCGCGCCGTCAGCGCCGCGCTGAGCTAGCCCGGCGGGCTGCGATGGAGGCGAACCGGTGCCTGTCGTCCGGGGTATTATCGATGCCGCGGCAGGCCACTCAGGTCACGGGGGTGCGCGGCGGAATCCGCGGCCGATCCGTGATGTCTCGCACTTTGAGACCGTCACCCCCAACGGCGGCTCAAGGTCATCGCTCCGATGTCAACTGATTCGTGAGAGGAGCATTCGCTATCGAGAGCAGATGGACCCCGCGGCGCGAGACGCTGCTCGTCACGCTCGTCTATGCCGCCTACGCAGTGTTCCTGAGCTGGCCGCTCGTGACGGATCTAGCCGGGCTGCTGGCTGGCCCGGGCACCTCAGGCGATACGGGGGGCGGCGTGGGGCAGGTTGCCTACGTCGTGCAGCACCACATCTTCCCGTTCGCGCCGGGCACCTTCTCCGGCGTCAACGCGCCTCAGGGTCTGGCCCAGCCGTGGGTTTTGAACATTGTCAGTCTTCCGAGCAATACCGTGCTGTTCGGGCTGAGCTACAGCTTTGGGGCGGTCGCCGGCAGCAACCTCTTCATGTTGCTCGGGTTCGTCCTCAGCGGAACGTCGATGTTCCTGCTGACCCGCCGCCTGTTCCGAAGCTCCGGCGCGGCCGCGCTGGCCGGTTTCGCATTTGCCTTCTATCCCTTCGCCGTTGACAAGATCAACGGTCATTTTCAGTACATGAACGGCTTCGCGCTCGTCGTGGGGGTGTGGAGGATGCTCGAGCTCATCGACCGACCGTCGACCCGCAACGCGCTGCTGGCCGGAGCCGCAGCCGCGTTCGGGATGTGGTGGACGCCGTATTTCATCCTGATCGGCGGCGTGGGGTTCGCCGTCATGGAGGTCGTCTTGCTCGCCGTGGGAATGGCCCGACATCAGGGCCGCGAGGTCATCAGAGTGGCTGCTGTAGCCACGTTGCCGATTCTGGGCCTGCTCGGAGCTCTTGGCGCGTTGACGGTCCTCGCCGGGAGCGCGGCCTCGGGGACGATCCGCACCCAAGACCTGCAGGAGCTTTACACCTACAGCGCGCGGTGGCTGGAGTGGCTTCTGCCCGATCGCCACAACCTCCTCTTCGGCGGACTCACCTCCCGCTATCTAACCGAGCACCTGCACGGCTCGAACTTCTCGGAGAGCTCGCTCTATCTCGGCCTCAGCGTGGCCGTGTTCGCCGCGGGCGGAGTCGCGATGGCAGCGCGCCGGATGCGAGCGGCCGGACGGCTGGCAGACCAGAACCTTGGCCTGATCGCGGCGCTAGCCGGGGGGCTTCTCGCTCTGGTGGCGGCCTGGTTCTCCTCCCCCCCGACGGTGCACGTTCTGGGCGTATGGTTGCCAACGCCGTCGGACCTCATCTACAAGATCACCAGCACGTGGCGCGTGTACACACGCTTTGTCGAGCTGATCGAGCTCGGCCTCTGCCTCTCGATGGCTTACGCCATCACGCAGCTCGTCAGGCATCAGACTGCCAGGCGGAGCGCCGCCGTTCTCATCGGCCTAGCGGTCATCCTCGTCGTGGATCTGTGGTCCAGGCCGCCGGTTCGCACGGTCTCGGTGTCGCCACCCCCAGAGTACGTCTGGCTTCGCGATCATCCCGGAGGGATAGTCGCCGACTATCCCTTGTATCCAGCCGTGTATCCCGACTATGCCCCGATGTTCTGGCAGATGGATGATCGCCATCCGCTGTTCCAGGGCTATGGCGCGGCCTCCTATGACGAATCCAAGAAACTCGACCTGGTCGACCTGGCTGAGCCCAAGACCGCGCCTGACCTAGCGAGCTACGGCGTGCGCTACATCGTCGTGCGTCCAGGTGTCCCGGGCGGCGATCCGAAGAACCTGACCAAGCAGCACTACGTCCTGCGCTTCGCGTCCGCCGACGCCAGCGTATGGGAGGTCCGCGCCGCGCCGGCGCCGAGCCTGACCGACGCGCTCAGCAACTTCTCGCCGATCGAAGGCCCGCCGCGTGCCGAGTACCGCTGGATGGCCGGAACGGGCGTACTAGGGGTGCTCGTCCGCAACTGTCGGGCATGTCACGGCGAGGTGACGTTCGAGAGCAGCAGCAGCCGAGTCCCGCGTGCCCTCACCGTCCGCAACAAGCGCAGCGGGCAGATCTTGACGCGAGCGACGATCCCGGCCGGAAAGACTGACCGTATCGTGGTGCCGAACGTCCTCGTGCGCGACGGCAGCGCTCTACTTGAGCTCTCGACGACACCCGGGCCAGCGATTCCCCTCAACGGCGATCCTCGGCTCCTGTCGATCCTAGTCCAGGAACCGCATTTCACGCGGCTTGAAACCCGCCGATAACTGCGGTCGACCAGGACTGACTCGTCGGCCGGCGAAATGCAATCCTCTTGACCTTCTAG
>JBOGYN010000722.1:0-1651 GCA_050696855.1 Solirubrobacteraceae bacterium
GATGGCCATCGCGGCTGAGACCCGAGCCATTCCGGTGGCGCGAGAGCACTTAGTCGCCCGGCCCGTGACCGGCAACGGGGCGTAGACCGCGGACGAACTGGATGGCCCCGTGTACACGATGCACGGATGCTCTGTGCACGCGCCCGCGCCCACGAAACAAGTGCCCGAACCGGGGACGACGGCCTGTGGCGCGGTGACGATGCGCCGGTGGGAACCCCTGCGCCTGGCCAACTCGGCGATCGCCTTGCGGAGTGCCGGGGCCAGCGCGGGCAGCGGCTTGAAATGGGTTCTCGTCACCGCAGGCGCGGCGCGGATCGTCGCGCGCACGCTCCCGCCCCACGCCGCGGAAGTGACACCGACGACGACGATCAGAACAACCGCGGCGGCAATGAGGCTGCGCACGGGAGATGAGTATCCCCCGCGGGGTCGCTGACCGCAAGCGCCAACCGTGCTCGGGCCCCGAACCGACCTGCTTGAATGAATCGTATGCCGACCAATGACCAGGTAACCGAAGCCCTTCGTTCCGTGATCGACCCCGAGCTGCGCCGCGACATCGTGGAGCTGCAGATGGTGCGCTCGATTGACATCCATCCCAACGGCGTCGTTGACGTGATGGTCTCGCTGACCACCGCCGGCTGCCCGATCCGCAACCATTTTCAGGACGGCGTGTCCAAGGCGGTGCGCGGTGTTGAAGGAGTGACCGCGGTCAACGTCGCCTTCGACGTCCTCTCCGACCAGGAAAAGGCCGCCTTGGGGGTCAAGCTCGGTCGGCCGGCGCTGCCCGAGGGCGCGCTCGCGCAGGTCTCAAACGTGATCTGCATCGGGTCGGGCAAGGGCGGGGTCGGCAAGTCCAGCGTGACCGCAAACCTGGCCGCGGCCCTGGCCGCCAGCGGCAAGCAGGTTGGGGTCCTCGATGCCGACGTGTGGGGCTACTCTCAGCCGCGGATGCTCGGCGTCGGTGCCGAGCGCCCCCGGGTCAACGGTGACCGCAAGCTGGTCCCGATCGCCGCCCTGGAGGGCATCAAGGTGATGTCGATCGGCTTCTTCGTCGAGCAGGACGCCGCCGTCGTCTGGCGCGGACCGATGCTCCACAAGGCACTGCAGCAGTTCCTCGAGGACGTCGAGTGGGGTGAGCTCGACTATCTGCTGATCGACCTGCCCCCGGGCACGGGCGATGTCTCGATGACGCTCGCCCAGCTGCTGCCCCAGGCCAAGTTCCTGCTCGTGACCACCCCCCAGCCGGTGGCCCAGAAGGTCGCCGCCCGCTCGGCCGAGATGGCAACCAAGCTCAAGCTCGAGATCGTCGGCGTGATCGAGAACATGTCGGGCTTTGTGACTCCGAGCGGCGAGCGCTTCCAGCTCTTCGGCGAAGGCGGCGGTCAGCTGCTGGCTGATCAGCTCGATGTGCCGCTGCTGGCCAAGATCCCGCTGACCATGCCGCTGCGCGAGCAATCTGACGCCGGCCTGCCGCTGGTCTTCTCAGATCCCGACGATCCGGCCGCCCAGGCCCTCAGCCAGGGCGCCCGTGGCCTGATCGCGCAGTCACCGATCGAGCTGCCCGTGATGCAGGCCCCGGCTCCCGCTGCGGCTCCCAAGCCGGCCGGAATGTCGCTGCCGATGGCCTAGCGGCCATCGGAGGGCCTAGCGGCCA
>JBOGYN010000723.1:0-1876 GCA_050696855.1 Solirubrobacteraceae bacterium
TCACAGGCCCACGCAGGCCACGGAGGCGATGCAGCAGCTCGGCGCCGGCGGCGCGATCGGCGGCGGTGGGGATCTGAGCGCCGATCGGATAGGCGAGCAGGGCGAATTGGAGCAGCAGCACGCCCGCCACGAGCGCATCGATGATCCGACGACGAGTCCGGTGCAGCTCGGCGCACGTCAGTCCGGCCAGCAGCGCGGTGGCCGCGTAGGCCGGCATCAGCACGTTGGCGTAGCCACCCGTGTGCACCCGGGAAATCAAGGCCGCGGCGATCAGGCCGGCCGCGGCCACGACGTGATAGGCGGCCGACGAGCTCAGTACCGCGGGTCGCGGCCGGCGTTTGGTCGTGACCGTCAGCCCCGTCAGGGCCCCCGCCCCCACGAGCACCGCGAGGGGCCATTGCGGTCCGAGGATGTCGCGGGTCCAGAACTGAACCCAGACGTGAGGCGCCCAGGGCTGACCGGCCAGTTCGCCGAAGACGTAGAAGCGATACCAGCCGTTGCTGGTGGCGTCGAGCGCAAGCGTGGAGCCGAGCCCGAGGACGGCCAGGGTGGCGAGAGCCGGCAGTGCGACCCGGCGCCGGGTGACGAGCAGGAGGGCAAGCACCGGAACGACGGCGACCAAAGCTGTCTGCTTGGTGAAGAAGGCCAGAAAGGCCAGGGCGCCGAGCACCAGCCCGTCGCGCCGGCTTCGGGCTCGCCTGGCCCAGGCCAAGGTCACGAGGGTCAGAGCCACGAACAGGGAGTCGACGCGGCCGGTGTCAAACCACGCCCCCGAGATCGCAAAGGTGGCGGCGAACAGCCCCGCCGCCACCAGGCCCGCGGTTCGGGCGGCGCCGTCGCGCGTGACCATCCGAGCGAGGACGACCATCGAGACCAGCGAGGCGACCACGGAGACCAGGCGCAGAGTGAAGAAACCCACGCCCGTGAACTTGGCCAGCCCGGCGGTGAGCCAGTAATAGAGGGGTGTGTAGGTCCACCCGACGAAGTGCAGCGACGGGGGCGCATACAGGGAGTGCCCAGCGGCGACGCGCGCGGCGAGCTCCACCGATCCTCCCTCCATCCAGTCGAGCTCGTAGGGGTACCCGAGGCGGTGCAGCGCGATCCACAGGTAGACGCCGATCGGCGCGGCCGCCGCCAGCGCGATCACCAGACGGATGGCCGGCCTTGCGCGTGACTCCGGCTCCGGGCGGGGGCTCGTCGTGACCGCCGCGGTGGGGGCGGGCGGGTCGGCCGGGGTGAACGTGCTCGCGCTGGTCACGTCCGGGCCGCGGCGCGGTAGAGGGTGACGTTGCGGTCCAGCCGCCCGCCGGCGAACCCTTGGGGGCGCCCGCCCTGGGCATCGAGGTACGCCAGCTCCCGCGAGATCGTGCCCAGTGGCCCGCCGGTCACGTGATCGAGCATCCAGGTCTGGATCGCGACCCCGCCGCCGGCCGTGGCCAGCAGCCTGATCGCACGTGCCTGCTGGGGGTAGTCGATCAACGAGGCGGTGCTGATCAGCCAGTACCCCCCGGCCGCGCTCCGGCGGGCCGTGATCGCGTTGCGATGGATGTGGCCGGAGATCGCGGCGACCACGCGCGGGTGTTGGTCGAGCAGAGCGAGGATCTGATCCCCGCCCTGGGAGCTGAGCAGCGGCTGGTGGGAGATGACCAGGATCCAGCGTTTGCCACCCCCGCCCAGCTCGCGGGCCAGCCAGTCGGCCTGGCCGGCGTGTACCAGGCCACCAGAGCCGCCGCCGCGCCGGGCGAGATCGAGCACGATCGCGCGCACGTGGGCGCCGAGGTCAAAGCTGTAGTCAAGCCACCCCCCGGTCGCCCGTCGTCCCGAGGCGGCCCGGAGGCTCTGGACGGCCTCGGCGGAATCGAGTTCGCGCCGGGCG
>JBOGYN010000724.1:0-6533 GCA_050696855.1 Solirubrobacteraceae bacterium
GTTCTGAGGTATCTTCGACATGATCGGCTGCTCATTGGTGTCTTCCTTGCCGATCTCGTGGCCATGATCTTCGCGATGCCAACAGCTGTGTTCCCACAACTCGCCTTCAGCCAATACCGCATCGGCGCCGGGGGATTGGGCCTCCTGTACGCCGCTCCTGCAGCCGGCGCGCTCATCGGCTCCGTGCTCTCGGGCTGGGTCGGGATCGTTCGGCGGCAGGGGATGGCGGTTCTGGTGGCGATCTCTGCGTGGGGCGCCGCGATCATCGGGTTTGGGCTTGCCGGGCCCAACCTGTGGGGTGTGCTCCCGCTACTGGCCATTGCTGGGTCAGCCGACCTGGTGAGCGAGATCTTCAGGAACACGATCATTCAGTTGTCGGTCCCCGACCGCATCCGGGGTCGTACGAGCGCCTTTGCAGGCATGGTGGCAACCATCGGTCCGAGCCTGGGTGACCTTCGTGCGGGCGCAGCCGCCACGGTGATGGGGCCGGTCGGAGCGGTGGTGTCGGGAGGGGCAGCCTGCATCGTCGGCGTGACGATCCTGGGACTGACACTGCCTGAGCTGAGACAACAGCGCGCGGCCGTCTTCGGCCCAGTTGCGGAGCCGCTGTCATGAGGAGCGTCTTCCGACGGACACGGGCGTTGCCCCCAGACGACGACGCAGTCCTGCTCTCACCATCCCGCCCCTCGCACGATCCCCGTGAGGTGTCACTGCTGGAGATCGCCGGGTTGCATGTCGTTTACCTCCGGGGCAACACCCGCACCCTCGCAGTGCGTGGCGTCGATCTCCGGGTCCCTGCGGGGGGTGCGGTGGCACTCGTTGGCGAGTCCGGGAGCGGAAAGAGCACGGTTGCGCTCAGCGCCATGCGCTTGATCAATCCGCCGATTGGCCGGATAGAGGCGGGGAGCATCCACTTCGACGGGACCGACCTGCTCGATCTTGAAGCCAAAGAGATGCGGCGGGTCCTGCATGAGGACATCGGATACATTCCGCAGGATCCGATGTCTGCGCTCGATCCGTTGTGCACGGTCGGTCGGCATGTCAACGAGACGCTCACCGATCGCGTGCCCCGTCCCCGGCGCAGCAGGGAGATTGCCGCGCTGCTTGAATCGCTCGGCGTGATGAAGGCTTCTGAACGCCTCCGCAATTATCCTCACGAGTTCTCTGGAGGGATGAACCAGCGGGTGGTGATCGCAACGGCCCTGGCCCGCGAGCCGAAGCTGCTAATCGCCGACGAACCAACGACCGCGTTGGACGTGACCACCCAGCTCAACATCCTCCGGTTGATCGATCAGCGCCGTCGCGATAGGAACCTGGCTCTGCTGTTTGTGACCCACGACCTTTCTGTTGCGCGCCGACTGTGTCACGACGTCGTGGTCATGTATGCGGGCCGGATCGTCGAAAAGGGACCCATCGACACGGTGATGGATCGCCCGCTGCATCCTTACACGACCGCACTGGTTGCTGCGGTGCCGCGGGTCACCGCCGCACGGTCGAGAATGAGGGCGATCCCGGGACAGCCGCCAACGCCCTCCGAAGTTGGGGGTGGCTGCCCCTTTGCACCACGATGCCCGTTGGTGGAAGCCAAATGCCGGGAGGCAGACCCGCACCTGGAGCGCCACGGCGGTGTTGAAGTGGCCTGCTGGAACGCGACCACGGAGCTGGCGTCGTGAACGGCACCAATGGCAGCGTCCTTCTCGAGACGCGTCACGTCAGCAAGCGGTATCCAAAGCGGGGGTCTCCGGGCGTGGAGGAGCGGGCGCTGGACGACGTGAGTGTTGTGATCCGCGAAGGCGAAGCACTCGGCATCGTGGGGGAGAGCGGGAGTGGCAAGACGACCCTGAGCAGGCTGTTGCTCGGCATCGAGCCCGCCACAGAGGGCTTGGTGCTCTTTCGAGGAGTTCCGATCAGCGATCTGGAGGGGGAGGGGCGGCAGCGCTTCCGGCGCTCGGTTGCCGCCGTATTCCAGAATCCGTACAGTTCGCTTGACCCCCGCATGCCGATCTGGCAATTGATCACCGAACAGTTGATCGTCGAGCATCGCGGAACCAGACGCGAGCGGCGATCCAGGGCCGCAGAACTGCTGACGCGCGTGGGACTCGACGCCAGCCTACCCGAGCGCTACCCCCGTCAGTTGAGCGGTGGACAACGGCAGCGCGTTGCGATTGCTCGCGCCCTGGTCTCGAGCCCGGATGTGGTCATCCTCGACGAAGCGATCTCTGCACTGGACGTGTCGGTTAGGGCTCAGATTGTCAATCTGCTGCTCGATCTACAGGATCGGCTGAACCTCACCTACGCCTTCATCGCGCACGACCTCGCCATCGTCCAGCATCTATGTCACCGCACCGTCGTGATGTACCGCGGTAAGATCGTCGAGGAAGGCTTGAGCTCGGACATCTTCGCAAGGCCTGCCCATCCCTACACGGCAGCACTCATCGAGGCATCCTACATCGGTGCGATGGGCGAGAACTGGTCCGCACCAACCGCGCAGGCGTTGCAGGAGGATGCACCGCAGGCCGGGTGCATCTATCAGCCACGCTGTCCCTTGGCGACGGCGCACTGCGTGGAGGTGGTACCCACTCAGCGGGCCGTGGGGAACGGTCATCGGGTGATGTGCCACTACCCGATGCGAGTCGAAGGAACCGAGGCTGAAGCCAAGATAGGGGATGAGCATGCCTGAGAAGCTGGAACGTGCCATCAGGGGACCCGTCGACGCGACCGTGGTACCTCGATACACAGGCCTTTCCACGTTTTGTCGCTTGCCGAGGATTGATGAGGTGGACTCGTTCGACGTCGCGGTACTGGGGGTCCCCTTCGACAGTGGAGTGTCATACCGGCCGGGGGCACGGTTTGGACCGGGCGCGATTCGACAGGCGTCGCGGCTGCTCCGGACGTACGATCCGAGCCTTGAGACCGAACCATTCGGCTGGCAGCAGGTGGTTGACGCCGGAGACATACCCTGTAATCCATTTGACATCGAAGCAGCGATCGCGCAGATCCACAGGGGTGCCGACGACCTAATCGGGCGGTGCCGCCACGTCGTAGCCATAGGCGGCGACCATACGATCGCTCTGCCGTTGCTGAGGGCTACCAAGGCCAGGCACGGTACGCTCGCGGTGCTCCATTTCGACGCCCACCTGGATACATGGGACACCTACTTCGGCGCCCGCTTCACGCACGGCACGCCCTTCCGGCGGGCGTTCGAAGAGGGCCTGCTGGCAGTGGACCGCTCGATCCATGTGGGTACACGGGGCCCAATATATAGTAGAGAAGATCTGTTGGACGATGCGCGTTTCGGGTTCGAGGTGATCACCGCCGATGACCTAGACAACATGGGCGTTGGCAAGATCGTCCAGCGAATTCATGAGAGGGTCGGCACCTCACCGCTCTACGTTTCCGTGGACGTCGACGTCATGGATCCATCGCATGCGCCCGGTACGGGGACACCTGAAGCCGGTGGCATGACCAGTCGCGAACTTCTGCAGGTGCTTCGGGGCCTGGTCGATCTCAAGGTCGTCGGCGCGGACGTGGTCGAGGTTGCCCCCGCCTATGATCACTCTGAGATCACGGCATTGGCCGCAGCTCACATTGTGTACTGCATGCTTAGCCTCTTTGCACGGCAGACGCAGGTGCCGCGCGTTGCCGAGTAGACGAGAGGCGGTCCTATCAGCGGAGCAGGTCGGATGCGTTCTTGGAAAGGATGGCCACCTTCTCCTCCTCAGACAGGCAGTCCAAGGACCTGATCCAGACCACCGCATCGTCGAGGATCATGGGGGCCGGGTAGTCAGTGCCGAGCACGACGCGGTCCTGGCCAACCATGTCAATGAGAAAGCGCAGAGTCTGCCACGTGTAGGTGCACGAGTCGTAGAAGAAGCTGCGCAGATAGTCGCTGGGCAGTCCCTGCAGAGCATGCCATTCGTTTGGCCGGCCCTGGGCCGGCATCAACGCGTTGGTTGCCTTGTCCATGCGCGCCGTGCCGAAGGCGGTGAAGCCGCCGGCATGACCGAACAACAGCTTCAGGGTTGGATGGGAATCAATGACGCCGCCGTAGACGAGCGCTCCAAAGGTCAGAATGCGTTCGGCCAGGTTTCCCACGGAGTTGCCCATGCCGTACCGATTCAGGCGTCGAGCCGTGACGTTGTCCACGCCCTGGTGGAAGAAGACGACCGCCCCCAGATCCTCGGCAGCCTGCCAGAAGGGGCGGAACTCGGCCTCGTCATATGTCCGTCCGTTGACATGGTCGCCGATCATCACCCCCCGAAGATGGAGGTCGACCACCGCACGTCGCAACTCTTCGATCGCCAGCGACACGTCCTGCATCGGGACTGTCGCGAGGCCGAGAAAGTGTTCCGGATCTGTAGTGGTCATCTCTGCGATCTCATCATTGCACTCGCGAGCAACCATGAGGGTTGTGTACGCGTCCCGGTCATATAGGTAGAAGCCATCGCAGGGTGACACAAGCTGGACATCCACGCCGAAGTCGCGCATGTCAGCCAGGCGCTCCGAAACGGTGCGCCGGAAACCAGGCCACTCCAGTTCGCCGACCTCGGGCCCGAGCCCGTGCCAACTGCCTGAAGCCGCTATTGCCCGTTGGTAGCGCTGTGGGGTGACGTGCGCGTGGACGTCGATTATGGGAATGAGATTGGTCATCGCATAGCCCTTGACAGCCCCTCGGTCAGTGGAATTACTGTTACATTGTACACTAGGAACGCGCCGCTGCCGCCGGCAGTTCCACTGCATACCCACACGTACCGATTTTGGGGCCGAGTCCGAGTCGAATAGGAGCTTGCTCGTGATATGGTGCAGACGAGCTGCAGGACATCACCATCACACGCAGCTTCCATCGATCTAATCCCGTCAAACGTGCAGAGCAGGGCGCGCCATGGGGTGCCGATCCGATGAGCCTTGCCCGCGCTCAGCACCGATCCTCGCAGGGAAGCCTGGGTGTCCTGCTTGTCGGGTCAGGCGTGGTTCTTCTGAGCCTCGACAGTCTGTTGATCAGGTCGCTCGCCCAGTCCCTGCCGACCATCGACCTCCTCTTCTGGCGAGGCGTGGGGGCGGCAGTCGGCTTCTCATTCATCACCGGGTTGGCGTCACGATCGGACCTCCGGCGCGCTCGCCTGGCCATTGGCCGGGCCGGCCTCTTTGTCGCCGGCTTGAACTGCATCGGCAATGTGCTGTTCGTGACGGCGGTCACTCATACGACGGTGGCTCACGCTCTGCTGATCATCGCCGCGGCTCCCATCGCCACGGCGATCCTGGCACAATTGATCCTTCGCGAGAGAGCCAGCCAGCGCACCTGGGCGGTCAGTGTGGTGGTCGCCCTCGGTGTGGGTTTGGTGTTCTGGGCGATCCCCAGCAGCGGCGATCTCGTCGGGGATCTTGCCGCGGTTGGTGGAGCATGTCTCCTGTCCCTCAACCTCGTCGTCCTCCGCAGAGTTCGATCGGTCAGCATGGTCCCTGCGTTTGCCCTCGGCGGCCTCCTGACAGCCCTCTTCACCGCTCCGTTCGTGAACCGCTTCACACTCTCGCCGCGCGAGGCAGGGCTTGCGGTGCTCCTCGGTGTGGTGGTTCTACCAGTATCCCTCAGTCTCGTGATGCGCGGCCCGCGCTACCTACACGCACCCGACGTAAGCCTGCTCATGCTCCTGGAGACTGTACTGGGACCCGTGTGGGTGGCCCTGGTCTTCCACGAGGTACCCGATGTGCGGACCGTGGTGAGCGGATCGATCATCGTTGGCGCCTTAGCCGTGCACGCTCAGGGTGGATGGGCCAGGCAATCCGTCGTGCCGATCCCATCGGACCACCACCAAGTCCCCGGTGACGGCCCGGAGGCGAATCGAAATTGACCTTGCCCGTCAGACAGTTTGACCCGCGCGCGGATGTCATCGACCTCGGATGGGGGCATCCAGGTCCGGAGTTGCTTCCCGTCGCTGGGCTTCGTCGCGCATCCTCACGCGTCTTTGCACGATTCGGATCGGACTGCCTTGGCTATGGGTCCGCAGGGGGGCCGGGCCCCCTTGTCGAGTGGATCTGCCACCGACTGGGCCAGATCGACCAGCGGTCCCCCGCCACAGATTCAGTCGTGGTGTCAGCAGGCAATTCTCATGCTCTGGAGCAGCTTGCTACGCTACTGACGGTGCCGGGCGATGTGGTGCTGGTCGAGGCGCCCACGTACCATCTGGCGGTCCGCATTCTTCAAGACCATCCTGTTGACATCGTGCCCGTTCCGACCGACGTCGACGGCCTCGAGCTGAACGCCCTGGAGCATACTGTCAAACGGCTACGACGCCGTCATCTTTCAGTGCGGTTGCTGTACACCGTGCCGACCTTTCACAACCCGACGGGTGTCTCACTGGCAGGGGATCGCCGCCGGCAACTGGTCAGGATGGCTGAGGCGTGGGGCATCCTCATCATCGAGGACGATGCGTACCGTGAGCTCTCGTACGGCGATCCTGCTCCGCCCTCACTGTGGAGCGTCGGCACTCCGGGGACCGTGGTCCGCCTTGGCACGTTCGCCAAGTCGCTTGCGC
>JBOGYN010000725.1:0-3597 GCA_050696855.1 Solirubrobacteraceae bacterium
GTGTGGACTTTCTGCGGCGACGGCGAGATGGACGAGCCCGAGTCGATGGGCGCGATCGGGCTCGCCGGCCGCGAGCAGCTGGACAACCTGATCTGGGTGGTCAACTGCAACCTCCAGCGCCTGGATGGGCCGGTGCGCGGCAACGGCAAGATCATTCAGGAGCTCGAGTCCGACTTCCGGGGGGCGGGCTGGAACGTGATCAAGGTGATCTGGGGCGGGCGCTGGGATCGGCTGCTGGCCGCCGACACCGACGGCGCGCTGGTCAAGGTGATGGAGGACTGCGTCGACGGCGAGTATCAGACGTTCAAGTCGCGCGATGGGGCGTACGTGCGCGAGCACTTCTTCGGTCGCGACCCGCGGGTGCTGGAGCGCGTCGCGCACATGTCAGATGAGGAGATCTGGTTGCTGAACCGCGGCGGGCTGGACCAGCAGAAGGTTTTTGCTGCTTATGACGCGGCGGTCAAGCACACCGGGCAGCCGACCGTGATCCTGGCCAAGACGATCAAGGGCTACGGGATGGGCGTCTCGGGTGAGGGCCAGATGGTCACCCACCAGGCCAAGAAGATGACCGAGGCCGCGCTGCTCGCCTTCCGTGACCGCTTTGAGTTGCCGCTCACCGACGCCCAGGTCCGCGACGCCGAGTACTACAAGCCGCCCGACGATTCCCCCGAGATGCGGTACCTGCACGAGCGCCGCGCCGCACTCGGCGGATCGCTCCCGGCCCGCCGCCGCAAGGCCGATTCACTCCCAGCCCCGGGGCTTGATGTGTTTCAGTCCCAGCTTGAGGGCACCGGCGACCGCGAAGTTTCCACCACGATGGCGTTCGTGCGGATCCTGGCGGCGCTGTTGCGTGACAAGACGATCGGCCGTCACGTCGTGCCGATCGTGCCCGATGAGTCGCGCACGTTCGGGATGGAGGGGCTGTTCCGCCAGCTTGGGATCTACTCCCCGGTCGGCCAGCTCTACCAGCCCGAGGATTCAAAGCAGCTGATGTTCTACAAGGAGGATCAGCACGGCCAGATCCTCGAGGAGGGGATCACCGAGGCGGGCTCGATCAGTTCGTTCATCGCCGCCGGCACCTCCTACAGCGCCCACTCAGTGCCGATGGTCCCGTTCTACATCTACTACTCGATGTTCGGCTATCAGCGGGTCGGCGATCTCGTCTGGGCGGCGGGTGACAGCCGGACGCGCGGTTTCATGCTCGGCGGCACAGCCGGGCGCACGACGCTCAACGGCGAGGGGCTCCAGCACGAGGACGGCCACAGCCACCTGCTGTTCTCGGTGGTGCCCAACTGCCGCGCCTATGACCCGACCTTCGGCTACGAGGTCGCGGTGATCATCCAAGCTGGGCTGCAGCGGATGCTCGTCGACCAGGAGGACGTCTTTTACTACGTCACCCTGATGAACGAGAACTACCAGCATCCCGCGATGCCCCACGGTGCCCAGGAGGGGATCCTGCGCGGCATGTACCTGCTGTCCGAGGCGGGCGGGCGGGGGTCTGCCAAGCAGCCGCGCGTGCAACTGCTGGGCTCGGGGACGATCCTGCGCGAGGTGATCGCCGCGGCCGAGCTGCTCGAGTCAGACTTCGGGGTGCGGGCCGACGTGTGGAGCGTGACCTCGTTCACCGAGCTGCGCCGCGACGGGATCGAGGCTGAGCGCTACAACATGCTGCACCCGACCGCCGAGCCGAGGCGGGCGTATGTGACCGAGGCCCTGGCCGGCCGACGTGGGCCGGTGATCGCCTCCACCGACTACGTCCGCGCCTTCCCCGACCAGATCCGACAGTGGGTGGACGGAGCGGGCCGGTCATACCGGACGCTCGGCACCGACGGCTACGGGCGCAGCGACACCCGCCGGGAGCTGCGGCGCTTCTTCGAAGTCGACCGCCACTACGTGGCCGTCGCCGCCCTCAAGGAGCTCGCCGACCTGGGCGAGATCGACGCCGCGAAGGTGCAGGAGGCGATCGCCAAGTACGAGATCGACCCCGAGGCACCGATGCCCTCCACGGTATGAGTGCCGCGACAGCGCTGACCGTCGAAGTCCCGGACATCGGCGACTTCGACGCGGTACCGATCATCGAGATTCTCGTTTCCCCGGGCGACACCGTCGCGGTCGAGGATCCGCTGGTCACGCTCGAATCAGACAAGGCGACGATGGACGTACCGGCGCCGGTGGCCGGCGTGGTCAAGACGGTGAGCGTCAAGATCGGCGACCGCGTCTCCCAGGGTGCGCCGCTGATGACGATCGAGTCCGCCAACGGCTCAGACCCGGCCGCGGTGGCGGGGCAGGACCCGCCCTCGGCCGACCCGCCTCCCGAAGCCCCGCCGGCGGCCGCCGAGCCGTCCCCCGCTCGAACCTCTGAGGCTCCCCCTTTGATCGCCCCCGGCAATGGCGGTGGTCCGATCTACGCGAGTCCGTCGGCGCGACGGCTGGCCCGCGAGCTCGGGGTGCAGATGACCGGGCTGAGCGGTAGTGGGCGCAAGGGGCGGATCACCAAGGACGACGTCCAGCACGCTTCCGCGGGTCACGCGCTGGCCGCGCCCGGTGGGCCCGGACTCGAGCTGCTGCCCTGGCCGCAGATCGACTTCGAGAAGTACGGGCCCGTCGAGCGCGTGCCCCGGACGCGGATCCAACGGATCTCGGCTCCGAACCTGGCCCGCAACTGGGTGATGATCCCCCACGTCACCCACAACAACGAGGCCGACATCACCGAGCTCGAGGCATGGCGCAAGCGGCTCAACGAGGAACAGGGTCGGGAAGGGATCAAGGTGACGATGGTCGCCTTCATGATCCGGGCTTGTGTCACCGCACTCAAGCAGTTCGAGGTCGTCAACTCGTCGCTGGACGGCGAGGAGCTCGTCCTCAAGCGGTACTACAACATTGGCTTTGCCGCCGACACGCCCGGGGGTCTGGTCGTCCCGGTGATCAAAGGAGCCGACGGCAAGGGGCTGCTGGAGATCGCTTCCGAGCTGACCGAGCTGTCGAGTAAGGCGCGCGAGGGCAAGCTCGCCCCCGGGGACATGAGCGGCGCCACGTTCACGATCTCGTCGCTGGGCGGGATCGGGGGCACCTCGTTCACGCCGATCGTCAACGCGCCCGAGGTGGCGATCCTCGGCGTCACCCGCGCGGCGATGAAGCCGGTCTGGAGCGGCGCCGAGTTCGTGCCGCGGCTGATCGTGCCGCTGTCACTGTCCTATGACCACCGCGTGGTCGACGGGGCCCTGGCGGCGCGCTTCGTCGCCTATCTGGTCGGCGTTTTGTCAGATCTGCGGCGGGCGCTGCTGTGACCGAGGTCCGCGTCCCCGACATTGGCGACTTCACCGACGTCCCGGTGATCGAGCTCCACGTCGCGCCGGGCGACTCTGTGGCCGCCGAGGACCCGCTGGTCACGCTGGAGTCAGACAAGGCCACAATGGACATCCCCGCCCCGGCCGCGGGGACCGTGACCCAGCTGCGGGTGGCGATCGGGGATCGGGTCTCGGAGGGCAGCGTGCTGCTGACGCTAGAGGCCAACGGCGCGCAGCCGTCCGCCGCCGATGCGGCGCCCGCGGCGCCGGACGCGTCGCCGGACGCGTCGCCGGCGGCGGTGGTGGCGCA
>JBOGYN010000726.1:0-2802 GCA_050696855.1 Solirubrobacteraceae bacterium
GTTGTGTTCACGTCAGCCCCACGCTGACCAATGCGATCGAGCACGACCCGCAGGGGTACTACGTCGAGATCCCCAGCGATCAGCACCCTGCGGGCGCCGTCCGCGCTCCGTTGTAGGCCCCATGTCGGGGCGCGGATCCTGGCAGCGGGTGATCTCTTCCCTCCCTCAGCCTGGGGAATTTGCTGTCCGGTTGAATCGCACGCAATGGTGTTCATGAACGGTTCATGTTGGCTGGTGAGGCTGTCTGTGTGCGGATCCTGATCGTTGAGGACAAGGAGAAGCTGGCGCGGCTGTTGCAGCGCGGCTTTCGGAACGAGGGGCTTGTCGCGGACGTGGCGTTGAGGGGAGAGGACGCGTTGTGGATGGCGGGCTCGACCGCATACGACGTGGTGATCCTTGACGTGATGCTGCCCGGGATCGACGGGCTCGAGGTATGCCGGCGGTTGCGCCAAGATGACGTTTGGTGTCCAGTGCTGATGCTGACCGCGCTTGATCGCGTCGAGGCACGGGTCGCTGGCCTTGACGTGGGCGCCGATGACTATATGGTCAAGCCGTTCTCGTTTGCGGAGCTGCTCGCGCGGGTGCGAGCGCTAGCACGTCGTGTCACAGTGAGGCGTCCGGCGGTTCTCGCGGTCGGAGACCTTCGCCTTGATCCCGCGGCTCGCCGGGCATGGCGCGGCGAGGCCGAGTTGGAGCTGTCGCAGAAGGAGTTCGGTCTGCTCGAGACGTTCATGCGCAGGCCCGGGGAGGTGCTGTCTCGGCTGGCGCTCTTGGAGCACGCCTGGGATTCGGGATATGAGAACCGGTCTAACGTGGTCGACGTGTATGTCCGGCGGCTGCGAGCCAAGATCGATGAGCCGTTCTCCGCCCCGGTGCTCGAGACGGTTCGCGGAACCGGCTACAGGCTGCGAGCCGAAGCGTGACTTTGGAGCTGCGGACAAGGGTGGCCATGCGGTGGTGAGGGCCCGGTGCTGGGGCGGCTGACGATCCGGGTGAAGCTGACGATCGCGTTCGCGGCGGCGATGGGCGTCGTGCTCGCAGCGACCGGCGTGTTTCTGTACCTGAGCTTCCGCAGTGAGCTCGATCAGACGATTGACCGTGGCTTGCGATCACAGGCCTACGGGGTGCAAGCGTTGATCATGCAATCTGACGGTGGTCTCAGGAGCGCTGGTCAGAGCCTGCTCCGCAACGGTCAAAGCTTTGCGCAGGTGATCATCGCTGGTCACGTGAGCGACTGGACGCCGCCGCTGGGCAGGCGCCCGGTGCTTTCCCCGGCCGACATGGCGGTGGCCCATCGAGCCACGATCATCGTCGAGCGTGCCTCGCCGCCGGGCCTGCGGGGGCGGGCGAGACTGCTCGCGAGCACCGTGCCCGGTCAGGACGGTCGACCGACGACGATCGTGGTCGGCACGCTGCTGAGCGGCCGCGACCACACGCTGTCGGTGCTGATGCTCCGGCTGGCGTTGGGGGGAGCTGGTGCGCTGCTGCTGGCCAGCGCCGTCGGCTACGCGCTGACCGCGGCGGCGCTGCGGACGATCGAGTCGATGCGCCGCCGCGCGCAGACGCTGTCTGTTTCGCGACCGGGCGAGCGGCTGCCGGTGCCCCGTGCGCGTGACGAGCTGTGGCGTCTTGGGACCACGCTTAACGAGATGCTGGCTCGCAGCGAGGCGGCGTTCGCCCGCGAGCGCGCGTTCGTGGCCGACGCCAGCCACGAGCTACGCACGCCACTGTCGATCCTGCGTGCCGAGCTGGAGATCGCGCTTCGTGGCGAGGACTCGCTCGCGGAGCTGCGCGCGGCCGTCGTCTCAGCCAGCGAGGAGACCGAGCGACTGTCGCGACTCGTCGACGATCTGCTCGTGATCGCTCGCGCCGATCAGGGACAGCTGATGCTGCGTTGCACCCCGGTGCGCGTCGCGGATCTGATGGGCGGTATAGCCGCGCGCTTTGGCCCGCGGGCTCAGCAGGCGCGGCGGACGCTAGCAGTTTCAGCCTCACCCGGGCTTGAGTCCGTCGCTGATCCAGCGCGTATCGAGCAGGCGCTGACGAACATGGTCGACAATGCGCTGCGCTATGGCGCTGGCGCAGTCGTGCTGTCCGCCGCGCAGACCAACGGTACTGTGGAGCTGCATGTGACTGACGAAGGGCAAGGGTTTCCACCCGGTTTCCTGGACGATGCCTTCGAGCGGTTCGCTCGTGTGGACGCCGCTCGCAGCACCGACGGCAGCGGTCTCGGACTGTCGATCGTGCGCAGCATCGCGCGCGCGCACTCAGGCGAAGCGCACGCTGTCAACCGGGCCTCGGGCGGTGCAGACGTCTGGCTCACGATTCCCGGCCAGGAAGCAGGGCCGGCGAGCGTCGCAGCGCAGTGTCGAGGCGCCGCCGAATCGCCGCGCACCCAGATCGCATGAACCATAGATGACAGGCCGAGCTCGATTCATCAACCCGTCATCTTGCGCGCCTAACTTGAGCGGCGACGGATACACCCGACCGAAAGGATCACCGTCTTCATGCTCAAACGATTCACTACCGGCGTCGCGGCGCTCACCGCACTCGGTGCGCTCGCGCTCGGCGGCTCGGTAATCGCCTCCGCCAAGCCGTCCCACAAGGCCCACCATGCGACGCGGATAACCCATGGTGTGGCTCGGGCCGCGTCTGACAATCCGGCCGAGACGCCCAGCTCACAACCCGACCCGGCAGGCGGCGCCGACGTCCAGTCCGGTGACCAGACCAGCCCAGACACGGGCTCGGCTGCGGCGGCGACGTCCGGGTCAGAAAGCCCGGCCGAGGCGCCTAGCTCCGAGG
>JBOGYN010000727.1:0-2351 GCA_050696855.1 Solirubrobacteraceae bacterium
GGCCGATGAAGTGCGGTACTTCACCAGGACGTATCACCGACGCCGCGATCACGAAGAAGAAGATGAACGATGTCAGCAGGAGGAGCTTCTTCAGGACCGGGATGACCTCCTGGTGGTTCCCCAGGTCGTGCGCGTTGAGGCCCACGCCGACGCAACAAAGGCCGAGGAACGCAAGCGCCGCAACGTGGACGTGCGTCAGCTTCACACGCGGGCGGGCGGCGCCCCGCACGACGACGAGCGTTAACAGCCACAGAAGCGCAATGGCGACCAGTACAACGCGGTCCGGGTTGGCAACCAGGGGTAGGTGAACCGGGAGCGAGAGCGCGTCGATCGGGACCAGCAACAGGACCACCAGGAAGAACGCGACGGACCACGGCAACGGTCTCGTAGTGTGCGGCCAGTCATCGCCGATCGATTTCTCCGGGAGGATGTCGAGCGGCGCAACGGAGGTCGTGCCGCGCCGGCGCCGCCGCTCGACGGCAAGCATTAGAACACCACCGGCGACGACCACGACAATGAACGCCGCCTCCATCACCTGCATGCGTCCGGTGTTGTCGACGACGCCTCCGGTTGTGGGCCCAAGCGGGCGGATCACAGCGCGGAGACCCTCCGCCACGTGAACCCTGGCCTCCTGATCGTGCACCTGCTGCAGTAGCCACGTCCGCATCCGGTCGACGATCGCAAAAGCGGCGTGCGCTGTCGGCGCCTGCGCGTAGAGCGTGAGCATCGGCTCCAAGTCGGCGATGTCCACGACGAGTTGGTAGTTGCTGTCCACCGGGATCAGACTGGGGACGCTGTAAGCCCTAAACCCGGTTGGGGACGAGGACGGATCGTAGGTGAACGGGCCCGACACCGAGATCTCCTTGCCGGGGATCCCGGCCGCGTCAGCCGCCGCCCGACGCGCCGCGTCGGTGTAGAGCAGCAGCGCGTATGTGGACGCTGCTCGCGGAGGCCCAAGCTCCCCCCATCCGTTCGCGATCGTGGCCAGCTGCGAGGCCGGCGTGTCGACTAATAGCTCCGCCTTGGCGGTGGCGAACTGAACGGCGCGGGGGTGCAGGGAAGGAGGTGCCAAGGAGACCCGGTATGCCGCGAACACAGCGGCGGCCGCGCCGAGCACACAGATGGCTACCAGCCAAATCAGGCGCCGACGCATCAGCTTGGCTTGCGCTGTCGAGAACGCGCGGATCGGCGCCCGGTCACGCACAGGGCAGACGGCATGACATCAGTCGGCGTTCCGCCACCAACGGATGGCCGCGCGATGCGGCGACCAACGGACGGCCTCTCGATGCCCGTTGGCCCACTCGGGCTCGCTGAAGTCATCAGCGGTCTGCACATCATCGGACGACTCCGGATAAGCGTCCAGCGCTGGCTCGGCCACCGTCCCGAATGGACCAGCCTGCTCCGGTGCAGAGCCGTTGGGCCGCCCGTCCGGTACCGCCGAAGTCGCCAGAACGGCTGCCTCGGACTCTGTCGATGCAGTCCTCTCGTGGGGGAACCCGGTCGTCGTCGACCGATCGGGTTCCAACGTCGGAGCCAGCTGCTGCATCTCAGCTTTCCGCCTTGCGCGGCGTCCGCCGATCCCAATCACCGCGAGCAGCCCCAAGATCAGGATCCCAGCCCCTGTGATCCCGGCCAGGACCTTCGACGATCCCGAATTCACAACGCCGGCCTGAGCCGAGCCGAGCTGCCGAATCGTCACCAGGGCCGCCGGGTTGCTGTTGGGGACTTGATACCTCCTGAGCCACGCTCGAACACCAGGGGCAACTGCCGTCGCCACCCGGCCGGCCGCCTCGGGCGTCGGCCCCAGCACCGAGACGGTAATGACCGGAATAGCCGACTGGGGAACGAAAGTCAGGTGGTAAGGACTACTGTTGGAGACAAGCTGGATGCCGCGTGCCGCCGAGGGGGTTTCGACGTTCAGCCCCAGGCCCACTCCTGTGAACGGGCCCTCCGCGGTCAGCTCGTTGGCCGGGACACCAGCGCGGGCCCCGATCGACCGGAGTGCCTGCGGGCTCGTCACCGCCTGAGCCAACTCCGACGCCCGCTCCGCCAGCAGGGTCGGATCCTGTCGTAGGTTGGCGAGCGACGACTGTGGCGAGTCGACGAGGAGCTGCACCGTCGCGGCGCCTGCCGAAACGGTGCGCGCCGACTGCTTTACGGCAAGCGCACCGGCGACCGCCGCGACGACGACCAAGAGGATCAAATACCAACGGGCCTTGGCAGCCCTCGTGATTTCAGCCCAATCCATTTTGCGACCTCATGACCTGAGCAACGCGTCCTGACCCACTGCGCTTACGTTCACTTGATTAAGCTCACGCGTTGGCCGCGTCGGCAGGCCGGTTGGCGAGGAC